>CAYXBD010000093.1:0-3480 GCA_964463275.1 uncultured Alphaproteobacteria bacterium
ATTCAAACTTTTTTAAAATAAAATCATTTATTTTAATTTCTTTTATTTTTTTAAAATTATTATTATTAGGGCTGAAATTTTTACATTTTTTTTGATCTTCCAAATTATTGTTTTCACCAGCAGCAAATCTTGCATTATTTAAACAAATAAACCAAAAACTTTTTATATGTTTTGGGAATATGGCATTTTTATCGAGCAAAACAAAATTTTCCTCAATAAAAATTTTTTTTGTACTTAAATAATTATTAAATACCGCATTTTCGACCGTTGTTAAGTATCTTGAATTGTCATTCTTAATAATTTCCAAGGCTTCATTTGTTGGTGGTCTTTTAATTGGAGAATTGTTAATTTCCAATACACAGAAAAGGATAGTTAAAAAACCTAAAAATATTTTAATGATTTTATTTTTATAGAATTTCTCTAACTCAATGCAAATCCAAATAACTATTAACGGCAAGATAAATATAACGTATTTGGGAGACATGATTGACGCCCTTAATAAAGTATAGGCAAGTGTCAAAAGGTAAGAAGATAGAATTATGTAGATAATTAAATTTTCTTTTTCATTTAAAAAGACAATTTTTTTAAAATTTTTTATTAAAAGTAATGAAAAAATAACCAAATAGAAACCTCCTAAAATTGGTGATCCAAAAAAAGTTCTAAAATGATAATTGTAAAAAAATGATGAGTACAAAGACGTGTAGTGAAATTCACGAGCTAAATTTAATTCTAGGTAATCAATATTTAATATTATGTAAGAAAAAAGTATGAAAGCAAATAACAAGAAAATTTTTTTTTCAAAGACTTTATTAATAATTAGTCTTTTTATTATGTAGATAGTTTTTCCAAAAAAAATAGCTCCACTAATTGGCCAAAGTGATAGTAAAAAAATAGATACAATTCCATAAATGATAATATTAAAATAGTTTTTGTTATTTAATAACTTATAAAATAAAATAATATTAATTATAGAAGTAAAAACTAAAACACTGTGTGCCCTTATTTCAAGTGATTGCCAAATTAAAAATAAATTAAATGTTATTAATAAACCTAAAAAAAAAGTTTTTTTTATATCGAGAAAAATATTTAATAAATAAATTGCAAGAGGCACAGTTAAAGTTCCCATTATAAGAGAAAGCCATCTGCCATTAAAATCAATATAACCAAATATTGCGAAGAAATATTTTAAAATAAAAATATAGATATGTGGATAAAATTCGGTTAAAAAACTTCCTCCTTTATCCCCATAATATCTTGCAAGAGTTTCAGTCGTGGATATATCAGGATTAGCAACATATATAGTGTGCCACTCGTCATGCCAAGATTCTCTTCCTTCAAATAAATAATATCTTATTAAAAAAGATAAAATTGTAAAAAAAATGTATACAAATATTTTATTATTAATAATTTTATAATTCATAAAAATATAAATATAATTTACTCACCAATATTTATTAAAGTTCCTTTTTTTCTTGCTTTGTTAAATGAATAGTAAAATAAAGATATTGCAATAATCAAATAAATTCCATTCAGATAAAAAGCATTTATGATATTTTGGTAATTTACTGTATGATCAATCAGTATGCTCCTAGCTTCTTCAAAAATATATACAAGAGGAAGCAAGTAAGCTATTTTTTGAAAAAATTCAGGTAAAATTTCTATTGGATAGTAAATACAACCAAAAGGAGCCAATAGAAACATGGTTGACCAAGCAATATTTTCAAATGAAGGGCCAAATCTTAATAATCCTGCTGAAACAAATATTCCAAGTGTAATTCCAAATATGTATAAACTTAAAAAAAGAAAGAACAAATGTACTCCAAGATCTATTAAAGATATTCCAAAAAGGGGAGAAGTCAGCAAAATTGCAGGAATAAGTCCAATCAAAGCTCTGATTAGTGCTGTAAAAACTAAAGAGATAATTATTTCACCGATTTTAATTGGTGCAATGAATAAATTTGTAAAGTTTCTACTCCAAATTTCTTCTAAAAATAACATATTAAAACCAATGCTTGTTCTAAAAAGAAAATCATAAAGAATGGCACATGTTAGAATTACACCAACTGCATTATTGTAATATGTGCTATGGGATGCAAAAAAATTTGATATAAATCCCCACAAAGTTATTTGAATTGAAGGCCAATAAACTAAATCCAATATTCTTGGAAAAGATCTGGTAATTAAATAAAAATGTCTTAAAAAAAGACCATAAATTCTAATAAAGTTCATCTTTGTTCCTTGAAAGTTTTAAAAAAACTTCTTCTAAGTTTTTTCTACCATGTTTTTTTATCAATTCTTCTGGATGACCTTTGTCAATAATAACGCCATCTTTCATCATTAGTACTGTTTTACATAACCTTGTTACTTCACTCATGTTGTGTGATGCTAATAAAATTGATATTTTTTTTTCTTTTTTATAATTTTCTAAAAAACTTCTAACGAAGTCTCCAATTTCTGGATCAAGAGATGCTGTTGGTTCATCTAAAAATAAAACTTTTGGGTTATTTATTAAGGCTTTAGCTAAACTAACTCTATTTTTTTGTCCTGAGGAAAGCTCTCCAGTTACTCTGTTCAATAATTCTTCTAACCTTAGTTTTTCAACAAGGTATTCAATTCTATTTTTAATATCTAAAACATTATATAATTTACAGTATACAATTAAATTTTGCTTTACTGTGAGCTTTTTAGGTAATTCAATATAAGGTGAAATAAAATTTATTTTTTGAAGAGTTTCAATTCTATTTTCCTCAATTTTCTTTCCATCTATTAATATTTCTCCATTTGATGGTTTTAGCAAACCAAGCATCATTCCTATGGTTGTTGTTTTTCCAGAACCATTTGGTCCAAGCAGTCCCAAGATTTCATTTTCTTTCATGTTAAATGAAATATCTTTTACAGCTTCTTTTGAATCATATTTTTTTTTAAGGTTTTTAACTTCTACTAAGTTTTCCATTAATATTTTGATGCTCTGATTAATCTATCGTTAATTGCTTCTCCAAATCCTATATTGGGAATTTTTTCTACTGCGATACTTTTAAAATTTTTTTTCTTTATCATTCTTAATATTTTGTATAAATTTTTTGCTGCTTCTTTAAGATTATTGGTTTTACTTAAATAGTAAAAATTTTTACCAGATAATTTTCTTTTTTTAATTAATATAAGCGCCTCATCTTGTTTTGGTTTATTAGCATTTAATCTAATCGGAATTTCAGGTGAATAATGAACTTTTCCTTGTCCAGGAACAGCTATTTTTTTATTTTTCTTATTAAATTTAAGATTAGTTTTAAGAATCTTATTTATTCTACTCGTTTGTATTCCTCCCGATCTAAGTATTTGGGGTTTATTTATTAAACTAATTATAGTTGACTCTAAACCTATTTTTGATCGGCCTCCGTCAAGAATAAATTTAATTTTTTTTCCAAATTCATCCTTTACATCTTCTTCAGATACCGGACTAATCTTAGTTGAAATATTTGCACT
>CAYXBD010000094.1:0-3464 GCA_964463275.1 uncultured Alphaproteobacteria bacterium
TTAATATGCCGGGAATTTTAGCTCCTATAGAATTTAGATTAAATGAATGGGAACATTTTTTATCTATTGATAATCTTTTTTTAGTAAATCTAATGTATAAAAATGTAGATAAAGAAATTAATGACTCTCGGATCAATAATAAAAATAAAATTATAACTTATAAAAATTTAGATATTAAGAACGATATTGACAATGTTGCAGCGTTACTAGCTAATTTAGATATTATTATTAGTGCACAAACATGGATTGGTGATTTTGCATCAGCTTTAGGTACAGAAGTTCTTAAATTTCACAATATATTTTCCGTAACTAGACTTGGGCAGAAAAATATACCATGGAATAATTCAACTGTATTTGATAGTAAGAATGGTAGTTGGAAAGAAAGTTTTGAATTAATTAAATCATTACTAAATAAAAGAATGGTTAAATAAATTATGAATATAAAACCAGTAAAGATTGGAAATAGATATGTTGGGCCTGGCCATCCATGTTTTTTTGTCTCAGAAATAGGTATAAATCACAATGGAAACATTGCAATGGCAAAAAAATTAATTGATATTGCAAAAAAAGCTGGTTCAGATGCAGTTAAGTTCCAAAAAAGAACAATTGATTTTTTATATGAAAAAAAAGAGCTAGACGCTTATAGAGAAAGTCCTTTTGGAAAAACTTACTATGAGTATAGAAAAGGAGTGGAATTTGAATACAAAGATCATTTAAAAATAAAGAATTATTGTAAGAAAAAAAAAATCATATCATTTTCATCCTGTTGGGATACTAAAGCTGTGGATACAATGGAGAAATTAAATACTCCGTGTTATAAAGTAGCATCTGCTTCCTTAACAAATGAAGTCTTATTAAAATATATTAAGAGCAAAAATAGACCTATCATTTTATCTACTGGTATGAGTTCAATGAAAGATATTAAAAAAGCAGTGAAAATATTAGGAAAAAAAAATTTAATTATTTTACACTGTACTAGTACTTACCCGGCAAAAAAAGAAGAGCTTAATCTTAAAGTAATTCATAATTTAATGAGAATATTTAAAGTACCAGTTGGATATTCTGGGCATGAAACTCTTTTAGCGCCTACTCTTGCTGCAGCTACATTAGGGGCTTGTATGATAGAAAGACATATAACTCTTGATAGAGCTATGTGGGGTAGTGATCATGCTGCATCTCTAGGGCCAGATGGTCTTTGGAAGTTAATTGCAAACATAAGAAATATTGAGTCTGCTTTAGGGGACGGAGAAAAGAAAGTTTACAAAAGTGAAATAAGCGAAATAAAAAGACTTAGAAAAGTTTTTTTTTGATATTCTTGTATATACTCTCAAAGCTTTTAAATTGCCACTCTTCATCTATATCAAGAGTTTCAATAGGTTTTTTTATTACGTATAAATTAATATTATTTATATTTTTTAAATTACCCATAAAATAACCTTTGCCTATTATGTCCATTGGACTCGCATATAAACAATGTGCTGCCTCAAATAATGAGTCAACTTTTTTTGTATTCATACATTGTAGATTTTTTGGCCACTTATTAATCAGTTTCTTCTTATACCAATAGTAATTCTTTTTTTCAGCTACAGCAAATTGTCCTCTAAAACTGCTTCTCTGATATTTTGCTATAAAATCGTCAATCGTCTTAATTGACAAAAAAGGTAGCGAAGCATTTATTAAAACACAATATTTATAGTCTAATTTGTTCCACCATTCATATAATATCTTAATGTTTTGCCCTTCAGACAAAGCAGACTCTTTACTTCTTTTAAAAATCTTAAAACCATTTTTATTTGCTATTTTATTAATTTCTTCGTCATAAGAGGAAACGTAAAAGTTTTCTTTTTTTACAACTTTTGAACGTTTAATTTTATTGAAAAAAATTTGTAAAAGATTTGTATCGGCAAATTTTCTTATCATTTTTCTTTTACATCTTTTAGAAGAAACCCTTGCTTGTACTATAATTGCAATATCGTTTATTTTTTTCATAATTGGTTTACAATTAAATATTCTATAATTATTTTTAAAATTTGAAATCTAAATGAAAATTATTTGCCCTGATCCTAAAACTTTCAGTATTGAATGTATTAAAGAAATAAAAGAAATAAAACAAATATCCGCTACCTATCTAAAAGATATTAGCCAAAAAAGATTTGATAAAATTGGTAAAAATTACGATATTATTTTAACTAGATTCACAAGATATATTGGAAAAAATATTCTCTCTAAAGATACGAAAGTTAGATATATCCTAACTCCAACAACAAACCCTGAAGACTACATTGATATAACTCAAGCAAAAAAAAGAAATATAAAAATATTCTCATTAATAGGTGAAAACAAATTTTTAAATAAAATTTCAGCAACAGCTGAACATACATGGTTATTAATTTTAGCTCTATCTAGAAATTTAATATCAGCATCTCATAGTGTATCTTCTCTTAATTGGTCTCCTATTAAATATAAAGGAATAGAATTACAAAATAAAACAATTGGCATTGTTGGTTTTGGAAGATTAGGTAAGAAAGTGGCAAATTATGCAAAATCCTTTGGAATGAATGTAATTTTTTTTGATAAAAAAATTAATTCATCAAAAAAATATAAAAAAATAAATTCTCTTTCATCGCTTATTTTGAAATCTGATATTGTTTCTATACATGCAACGCTAAACAAAGAAACTTATCATATGTTTAATAATAAAACTTTATCAAAATTTAAAAAAAACACTTTATTAATTAATACAAGTCGTGGTGAAATAATTGATTCTAGATCTTTAGTAAGTTTTTTAAAAAAAAAAAAAATTAAAGGCGCAGCATTGGACTTAATAGAAAATGAAGTTCTTTTAGAAAAAAGAAAAAATAACCCACTAATTAAATATTCAAGAAAAAATAAAAATATCATAATTACCCCGCATTTGGGTGGTTATACTGAAGAGTCAGTTAAAAAGACTGATCTTTTTATATTGAAAAAATTTACAGAATATATAAAACTTAGAAATTAATTATTTTCTAATTTAGGTTCTTTAAATCCAATATCTTTTCTCCCTTTTTGTACACTAGGAACAGGAGCAAGGTTTTTATTTTTACTTTTTGCTTTTTCTACAATAGTTTTTTTAATTTTTTTACCTTTAATAATATCTTTAATTTCATCACCGGTTAATGTTTCATAATGTAATAAACCTTTAGCCAGTCTATGCAATTGCGTTATATTTTTTTTTATAATTAAACGTGCTTTTTTATATGCTTCATCTACAATTTTTCTTACTTCTTTGTCAATTTCTTGAGCAGTGTTTTCTGATATATTCTTTTTTTGCGTTACTGAATGACCTAAAAAGATTTCTTGTTCATTTTCCCCATATGCCAATGGGCCTAATTTATCACTCATACCCCACTCAGTGACCATTTTTCTCGCTATATTTGTAGCCATACTAATATCAGATGATGCTCCTGTGGTAACTTTAGATG
>CAYXBD010000095.1:0-3461 GCA_964463275.1 uncultured Alphaproteobacteria bacterium
TTTAATATTAAATGTTAGCTGCTTTAAATTTATTTAATAATATTATCGGTTTTTTTATTTGGGCAATTGTTCTATCAGCTCTAATGAGTTGGCTTATCGGTTTTAATATTGTAAATATAAACAATAAAATGATCTATATTATCGCAGATTTTTTAAACCGGTTAACAGAACCGTTTTTAAGCCCCATAAGAAGAATTTTACCTAATTTGGGTGGTATTGATTTATCCCCTGTTGTATTAATTTTATTATTAATTTTTGTAAAAGATTTAGTTAATAATAATTACTATGATTTTATCAATAATTTAAAATAGAACAAAAACATGGGCAAACTAATAGATGGAAAAAAATTTGCAGATATACTTTGTAAAAAGATTTCTAAAGAAGTAGCAAAATTAAAAAGTAAAAATATAACTCCCGGCTTAGCTGTTGTAAGAGTTGGGGAGGATCCAGCAAGTACAGTTTATGTTAATATGAAAGCAAAAAGAACTGAAGAGGTTGGGATGCATTCAGTTACAAAAATATTAGATGAAAATACATCTGAAGAAGATTTACTGAAAATAGTTGGAAAACTTAATAATGATGACTCTATTAATGGCATATTAGTACAATTGCCATTACCAAAACAAATAAATGAAGACTCTGTTATTAATAGTATTAATCCAGATAAAGATGTAGATGGCTTTCATGCTATAAATACTGGTAAATTATGGTCTAATATTGATTCTTTGGTTCCTTGTACTCCTTTAGGTTGTAAAATGTTATTATTGGATGAATTAAAAGATTTAACTGGAAAAAAAGCAATTATTGTTGGTAGATCAAATATAGTTGGAAAGCCTATGGCAAGTTTATTAATAGGAGAAAATTGCACTGTAACAATTGCTCATTCTAAGACAAAAAACCTTGAAGAAGAAGTAAAAAAAAGTGATGTTGTAGTAGCAGCAGTTGGTGTTCCAGAAATGGTAAAAGGTAGTTGGTTAAAGCCTGGTGCAACAGTAATTGATGTTGGAATAAATAGAATAGAAAAAGATGGAAAAAACAAACTTGTTGGAGATGTAGAATTTCAAGAAGCTGAAAAAATTGCAGGTGCAATAACTCCTGTTCCTGGAGGTGTAGGACCAATGACAATTGCCTGTCTTCTTCACAATACCTTAATTGCTACATGTAGAAAAAATGGGCTAGAAATCCCTAAGTTTGTTTAAAATTAATATCTCTTATTTTTTATAAATTTTTCAGCAAATTTTGGGTTAAAATTTTTTGTTCCTTCAAATGAAGCAATATCTTTTGAGTAAAGACTTTTTTTTGAATACCTTTCAAGAATTATAATATTGCCTTTATATAATTTTAATTTAACAGTGCCATCAACATTTTTTTGCGTTTTATCAATCAGATTTTGTAAGTTTTTTCTTTCCTTAGAAAACCAATAACCATTATAAATGAGTTCAGCGTATTTCGGCATTATCTCGTCCTTCATATGTTGCTGTTCTTTATTCAAAGTTATTGATTCAATTGTTTTATGAGCAAATAGTAATATTGTTCCTCCCGGAGTTTCATACACACCTCTTGATTTAATACCAAGAAATCTATTTTCTACTAAATCTACTCTTCCTATTGCATGTTTTTTTCCTAAATCATTTAATTTTTTAAGTAAGTCCATAGGTTTTTTCTTCTTATTATTAATTGCAACTAAGTTGCCTTTAGAAAAAGTCAAAGAACAGTTCTCTGCTTTATTAATAGCTTTTTCTGGTGAAAGAGTTCTTTGATAAATGTATTCAGGAACCGATTTACTTAAATCTTCTAAAATTTTTCCCTCTGTTGAAGTATGAAATAAATTATCATCAACTGAAAAAGGCGCTTCCCCTTTTTTATCTTTTGGAACAGGAATATTGTTTTTTTTTGCATATTTAATTAAATCGCTTCTTGATTTGAAATTCCATTCTCTCCATGGCGATATAACTTTTATTTTTTTATTAAAATAATAATAACCAAGTTCAAATCTAATTTGGTCGTTTCCCTTACCAGTTGCTCCATGTGCTACAGCATCTGCATTATATTTTTTTGCAATTTCAATTTGTCTCTTTGCAATTAAAGGCCTTGCTATTGCTGTACCTAGTAAATAACAACCTTCATACAAAGCGTTCCCTCTGATCATTGGGTAAATATAATCTTTAACAAATATATTTTGTAAATCCTCGATTAAAACTTTTTTTACACCCAAAGATTTTGCATTTTTAATTATTTCCCTAGTTTTAAACTCTTGACCTAGATTAGATGTGTAAGTAATAATTTCTGCTTTATATGTATTTTGTAACCATTTTAATATTACAGAAGTATCAAGACCCCCTGAATAAGCTAATACAATTTTTTTTATCATTAAATTATTTAAAAAAAAGTAACAGAAAAAATTATTAATTTTTCACATTACACAGATTTGATATATGTGTATAAGCCGATGTAAATCCAACTAAAGAATAAATATCAGTTGTTTTTGTTCCTCTTGTTGAAAATCCCACAACTTTCATTTTATCCCCGTTTTTCATTTCAACTATTAATTGTTTATCTGTTGTTTCATTGTCGCTAAATGCTGAATCTCCTTCTAGAATATTAAATTCATAATCTTTACTTTTATCAATTTTGATTGTCACAATAGAGCCTTTCTTATAGGTGTACCCTGTCGTTATATAAATAACTCCGGTACTATCTTCTGAGGGTATATGGTAGATTGTTGCTACAACTTGACCTCTGCTTTTATATGGTGGGTTTCCCTTTTCACTTATTGGTGTTGAAATCATTATGCATGATTTAGATTCACTTTCTTTATATTCTCCTGCACACCATTTTTTAAAACTTTTTAGACCTGGACATTCCATTACTATTTCAGGTGTAGCGCTATAAATATTTTTAAATAAAAATAAAGAAAATATAAAAATTACAAAAAAAAATATTTTTTTCATTATCATTTTACTAGCTCCTTTTTACCATTGTTTTAAGTAATTCGTTTACATCATCTAAATCTTCCATTGGCGCAATCTTATAACCGTTTGGTACCTCAAAAAGTCTTTCGTCTTGTTTAAATATTTTAACATTACTAAACTCAGAATGAAAATAAAGTTTTCCATCAGTACCTTCAATAAAACCAACTTCTTTAAGTGTTACACCGTGTTTTGTAATCCACCTTGTACTTTCTTCATTTGTACCGTCAGGTAAATTAACTTCTAATTCATATAAATCTACTTCAAAACCATGTATATAATCTGATTTTATTTTCTTAAGTTTTACAATATTTGCAGCTTTTTTTAAATTTTCTTGATTTTCTTTTTTAAGGGGAACTGACAAATAAGAACTGGTTTTTGGCCACACCCATGATGCTGTTTGTTTTTCATAATCAATAATTACAGATTGAGGAACGTTTTTAATTACCGTATCTATTCTTTTTTTATTTTTTCCCCTGAAAGTTCTCGTTT
>CAYXBD010000096.1:0-3437 GCA_964463275.1 uncultured Alphaproteobacteria bacterium
TAACTTCTGATATTATTTCATTTACATATAAAGAAATACCAAAATGGAATCCTATTAATATTTGTTCTTACCATCTTCAAGAAGTGGGAGCAACACCAGAACAAGAAATTTCTTATGCACTTTCAAATGCATGCGAGGTTTTAAATACTTTAAAAAAAAATGGTCAAATTCCAGAAAAAGACTTCCCTATAGTTGTAGGTAGAATTAGCTTTTTTGTTAATGCAGGAATTAGATTTATTACTGAAGTTTGCAAAATGAGAGCAATGACCGATTTATGGTATGAGATTTGTAGTAAAAAATTTAAAGTTAAAGATGAAAAATTTAAAAGGTTAAGATACGGAGTACAAGTTAATTCTCTTGGCTTGACTGAACCTCAACCAGAAAACAATGTTTATAGAATATTATTAGAAATGTTATCAGTGGTTTTGTCAAAAGATTCAAGAGCAAGAGCAGTACAGCTACCAGCATGGAACGAAGCGCTTGGGTTGCCAAGACCATGGGATCAACAATGGAGTATAAGATTGCAGCAAATAATTGCATACGAAACCGATCTACTAGAGTATCAAGATATTTTTAATGGATCTAAAGTTATTGATAATAAAGTGAAAAAATTAAAAGAAATAGTTAATAAAGAATTAAAAGTTATTGAAAAAATGGGAGGAGCTGTAGCAGCTGTAGAAAATAGTTATATGAAAAATAACTTAGTTAAATCTATGTCTAAAAGAGTTTCAGCTATTGAAAATGCAGAACAAATAGTTGTAGGAGTTAACAAATTTACGGAAACAGCCAAATCTCCATTAAGAAATGATAAAGAAGGTTTTGTAAAAGTAGACCCTAATGCAGAAAAAGAACAAATTAACAAATTAATAAATTGGAGAAAAAAAAGAAACGAATCTAAATGTAATAAAGCATTAAAAAAATTGAAAGAAATAGCATCTCTAAATAAGAACATAATGGAAGTATCCATAGAGTGTGCTCATGCAGGGGTTACAACAGGAGAGTGGACTGATACATTAAGAGAAATTTATGGCGAATATAGAGCCCCAACTGGTGTTGGAAAAACATCTAAAATTGATAAAAAAAGTCATAAAAAAATTAATGAAAGAGTAAATAAAATATCTTTAAAACTAAAAAGAAGAGTAAAGTTATTAATTGGCAAACCTGGATTGGATGGACATTCAAGTGGTGCAGAACAAATATCAGTTGCTGCCAGAGATGCTGGTATGGAAGTTGTTTATCAAGGTATTAGACTTACACCAGAACAAATAGTTAATACTGCTATAGAAGAAAGTGTACATATGATAGCTTTATCAATACTTTCCGGGTCTCATTTATCTTTAACTGAAGAAACTATAAAATTATTAAAAAAAAATAAAATTTCAAATATTCCCCTAGTTATTGGCGGCATAATTCCTGTGGAAGATGAAAAAAAAATGTTAAAACTCGGAGTGTCACGAATATATACTCCTAAAAATTATGATGTAAATTCAATCATGTTGGATTTTGCGAATATACTTGAAAAACATTATCTTTAAATAATTTTTTTTTAAATGTCTTTCATTCAAAGATTAAAAGATTGTAACACGCATAAGGAATTAAATTTTTTTAAATTCTTTATTAATAATTACCATATTGGTTTTATAAAAAAAAAGAATTTAAATATAATTAATAAATTTCCTGATATTTTTTTAATTGAAAAAAATAAAATTCTTCTAAAAAAAAAAATTAATAATTTTAAAAAAAGAACATATGCAATAAATCGAGTTTTTAATTTTTTAGTAAAAGAAAAAATAATTTCGTCTAAACACCGAGAATATTTTCCTGTATTTAAATCATTTAAATTAAAACCTCTTTTGAAAGTTCAAAGATTAATAGGCCCATTTTTTGGTTTTCAATTTTTTGGAGTACACTTAAATGGTTTTTTAAAAAAGAATGATAAATATTTTATGTGGGTTGGAAGAAGATCATCAAATGGTAATTTTCCAAATGATTTAGACCAAATTGCTGCAGGCGGTTTACCCTTTAATGTTACAATTAAAAAAAATCTTATTAAAGAATCTTATGAGGAAGCAAATATTAATAAAAAATTAATATTAAAATCGAAATATTTAGGAACTATTTCTTACAGAGTTGAAACGCATTTCGGAGTTAGTAGATATATTTTATTTTGTTATAACTTAGAATTACCGGAAGACTTTACCCCTAAAAATAACGATGGTGAAGTAATAAAATTCTATCTGTGGCCAATAGAAAAAATACTAAAAATTATAAAAGAATCTAGAAAATTTAAATTTGATTGCGCTTTAGTCATCCTTTTATTTGCACAAAACAAAAAAATAATACAGGTTGATAATAAAATTCTAAAAATGTTAAACAATAGATCTGATTTAAGAATTTTAAAAAAAATTAAACAAAGCTAAAAAAATAATTGCTACTAAAATTCTATATATAACAAAAATCTTAAAATTTATTTTTTTTAATAATTTAATAAAAAAAGAAATTGTAAAATAAGCAATTAAAAAACTTAAGAAAAATACTAAGGCAGTTTCAATCCAAAGAAAAAGAGAATTTTGTTTTATAACATCAAAGAACATCATAAATGATGCACCTGATATAGCAGGAATAGATAAATACATTGAATATTTTGCTGAACAAATTCTATTATATCCCAAAAAACGAGCTGCAGTAATACATAACCCTGCTCTACTTGATCCAGGCACTAATGCAAATATTTGTAAAATACCTATAAAAAAAGAATCTTTAAATGAAATATCGGCCAATTTTTTATTAGTCTTTTTTTTATCTGAGAAAAAAAGAAGCAATGAAAAAAAGATTGCACAGTAAGCAATTAAGGTCGAATTATATACATAATTTATTTTTTGAAGTTTTAGAAAAGCACCAAGTATTATAATTGGAATGGAACTGCAAATTAAATTTAGGAATAAATTAAAGTTAAATGTTTTTTTTTTTTTAAAAAATTCTAGAGGTCCAAAAATTAAATAATTTTTAAAGTCTTGCCAAAAATAAATTATTACTGCAAATAGTGTTCCCAAATGTGCGGCTATTATTAATGTTAAATTAATATCATTCCAAGAAAATAATTCGTTAACAAAAAAAAGATGTCCAGATGAACTAATTGGTAAAAACTCAGTAATTCCCTGTACAATAGCTGTAACGATTATTTGAAATATACTATCAGCGTTCATAAAATTTAATTATAACTTTAATTTAACTTAATAATAGGTCAGTTATACTGACCAAATATTTATTGATTTATAAGGCTTTTATCAAAAAAATCTTATTTTTACTACAATATTTCAAAGGATTAGTTATATTTATATTTATGACAACAAAACTTTTACAATTTGTAAATCAAAAAAGAGAAATGCCAAAAAAAAGAGGCAGTTCTTTAAGATTAAAAGATTTTAATGAAATAT
>CAYXBD010000097.1:0-3398 GCA_964463275.1 uncultured Alphaproteobacteria bacterium
AATTAAATCAGCATTTGAAAAGTAAAAAAAAATTTTCTCCTGTAATAATTTTATTTGAGCCACAACTAGAAGAAAATATTGGTGCTGTAGCAAGAGCAATGCTCAATTTTAATTTTCATAATATTAGAATAATTAAAAAAGGATGGAAGCCTAGTAAGATTGCTTTTAAAAATTCAGCAAAAGCAGATGAAATTTTAAAAAATGCAAAAGTTTTCAAAAATTTAGATCATGCAATCAATGACTTGCATTATGTTTTCGCAACTTCTAATAGAAAAAGAGATTTAAATATTAATATTGTTGATTTAAAAAATGGTGCAAAAATTATAAATAATTATAAAAATTGTAAAGTTGGAATATTATTTGGGCCTGAGAAAAGCGGTTTAACTAACGAAGCGATTTCATTATGTGATAAAATTGTAGAAATACCATTAAATAAGAATTTTAAATCTCTTAATTTAGCGCAAAGTGTACTATTAGTTGTTTACGAGTTATTTAATTTAAATTCTCGTAAAATTAGCTTTGTTAAAGTAAAAAAGACTAAAAAAAAAGAATTACTTATTTTTTTTAATGTTTTAAAGAATTATTTAGAAAGAAATTCTTTTTTCCAAGTTAAGGAAAAAAAAGGAATTATGATGAGAAATATTAAAACGATTTTCAACAAAGCAGAATTAAATGAAAAAGAAATGAAAATTTTATTAGGAATTATAAAAAATTTAACAAAACAAAGAAAAAAGCATAATTGATTGACAATTTATGTTTTTTTTAATATTTCTATAAACAAAAAAATATGAGTACAAGAAAAGAACCAAAATATAAGGTTGATAGACAGTTAGGTGCTAACCTTTGGGGGAGGCCTAAAAGTCCATATAATAGAAGAGAAACTAGACCGGGCGAACATGGTCAAAAAAATAGAAAACCATCAAATTATTCTTTACAACTATCTGCAAAGCAAAAATTAAAGAAATACTACGGTTACGTTACTGAAAGGCAGTTTAAGAAATACTACACCCAAGCTTCTGCAAGTAAAGGGGATACAGGGCAAATTTTAATACAATTGTTAGAGAGACGACTTGATTCTGTTTTATATAGAATGAAATTTGCTCCAACAATATTTGCTTCTAGACAATTTATTTCTCATGGTCACGTAAGAGTTAATGATAAAAAAATTAATATTCCTTCATATAAAGTAAAAGATGGAGATCAAATATCTCTTGTTGAGAAATTTAAGCAAATTCCCTCTGTCATTTTAGCTGTTCAATCAAAAGATAGGGAGGTTCCTGAGTATTTAACAGTTGATTATATAAAAATGAAAGGTGTTTTTGTTAAGTCTCCAACATTAAAAGATGTTCCATATCCAGTAGAAATGGAACCCAATTTAGTTGTAGAGTTTTATTCAAGATAAATTTAAGTTTTTACATCAATACCTTTGGTATTGAATAATTCTAATAGTTCTCCAGTTTCAAACATTTCTTTTACAATGTCGCATCCACCAACAAACTCTCCTTTGACATATAATTGTGGGAAAGTAGGCCAATTAGTAAATTTTTTCATGTTTTCTTTAAAATTATTATCATTCAAAATATCAATATCAACGTAACTAATATTCAGGTTATTAAGAATTTGCACTACATGTGCTGAAAAACCACATCCTGGCATATCCTTAGTACCTTTCATAAATAAAACAACATTATTCTTTTTTATTACTTCTTTTGCTTCTTCTATATTTTGTATAGTTAGTGTCATTTTTTCTCTATAGTTTTTATTGATAATGCATGTAAATCTTCTTTTAGTTCCTCACTTAAACTATTATAAATCATTTTATGTTGTTCTAGTCTAGTTTTTCCATTAAATTCTTTCGATCTAATTTCTGCAGAAAAATGATTATTATCTCCAGCTAAATCTTTAATAATAATTTCAGCATCTGGAATGTTTTTTTTTATTAAACTCTCAATATCTTTAATATTCATTGCCATTTAATTATTTACAAAGTTAAAAAAGTTATTTTCAAAATTATTTTTTAATTCATTTAATTTAATTGTTTGATTATTAATATTTAAGTAATTTCTTTTTGTTATTCCAATTTTAAATAAACTTACTTTATTTTTTTTTGCTAATTCTTTTACTTTTTCTTCATTATTAGTAATTATAATGTAATTAGCAGCATTTTCACCAAATAATATTTTGTAAAAATTTTGATTGTTCGTAGAGTTATTTATAAAACTTTCTTCAATTTCAACTCCAAATTCTTTATTAATTAACATTTTTAATAAAGATATAATTGTTCCTCCACTCGAAACATCATTACAACATTTTATTAAGTTATTTTTGAATAAATTTAAAACGAAGTTCCCATTTTTTATTTCTTCATTGAAATTTATTGGTGGAGGTGGACCGAGATTTTTATTATTTTTTAGAATAATTCTTTCTAAAAAACTTGAACATGAAACATTGTTTGTTTTTTTTCCAATTAAATAAATTTTGTCATTTTCTTTTATCAAATTTTTCTCATTTCTAAAGTTTGTATTTTTTATTAAACCAACCATTCCAATAACGGGAGTTGGTGAAATTCCAATTTTATTTGTTTCATTGTAAAGAGATACATTCCCAGAAATAACTGGAAGGGAATATTTTTTACATGAATTTATCATTCCCTTGATGCTCATAACAAATTGACCCATAATATTTTTATCTTCTGGATTACCAAAATTTAAATTATTTGTAATTGCTAAAGGAGTTGCTCCTGTTGAAATAATATTTCTTCTTGCTTCGCTCACTGCATGAATAGTTCCAATAAACGGGTCATATTTACAATAATTTGAGTTGCAATCAGTTGTCATTGCTAGAGATTTTTTTGTACCGTGAACTCTTATAATTGCAGCGCCATAACTAGGAGGTTTTATTGTATCACACATAACCATATGGTCGTATTGCTCCCATATCCACTTTTTACTTGTTAAGTTTGGGCTTTTTAATAATTCGAAAATTACTTCTTTAATCTTGTTTTTTTTTGGAAAAACAAATTTCTTTATATTTTTAACTTTTTTTGGTTTTACCCAATGTCTTTTATATTCAGGAGTTTTTTTTTCTGTTAGTGCAATAGGAATATTAGCTATTATGCTGTTATCTTTTTTTATTACCATCTTTTTAGAATTTGTAATCTTTCCAATTACCGACATATCTAGATCCCATTTATCAAAAATTTTTTTTGCTTTTTTTTCATTGCCTTTTTTTAGAATAATAAGCATACGTTCCTGACTTTCTGATAACATTATTTCGTATGGACTCATATCTTTTTCTCTTAAAGGAATTTTATTTATATTTAATTCGATTCCACAATTACCTTTTGCAGCCATTTCAAAAGATGAACAAGTTAATCCAGCAGCACCCATATCTTGAAT
>CAYXBD010000098.1:0-3372 GCA_964463275.1 uncultured Alphaproteobacteria bacterium
TCATTAATGATTTTTAAACTAGATCTCTATACTTCATACTTTAAATTGAAAAAATGAAAAAAAAAGTACATTTATCTTCAGGAATATTTCTTATTAATAAAAAATATAAAAAAAAAGAATTTTATCACTACATTAAAGATCCTGACAATGTAATGACCATACCCAAATTAAAAAATAAAAAATTTATTTTAGTTTGTCAAAAAAGAGAGCCAATAAACAAGAGGAATTATGAATTTCCTAGTGGTTGGGTTAATAAAGGAGAAAAGCCAGTTGAAAGCGCTTCTAGAGAATTACTTGAGGAAACAGGATACAAATCATTAATAAAACCAAAAAAATTATTAACATTATATCCTGAACCTGGAAGATTAAGTAAATACATGACTTGTTATTATTCAAACAAACTTAAAAAAATAACAAAACCAGAAAGAAGCGTCAAGATAATTTATTGTGACAAAAAAAAAATTATTCAATTAATAAAAATTGGCAAATTTAATAGTGCTTCACATATTGCGGCATTTTATTATTATTTATCAAACAAAAATTAATTTTTTATTTTTTTTTGAAATTTATTTAATGTTAACTTTCTATTCTTGGATCAGGCAATGGAATAATAAACTTTCCTTTAAAACCTTTTTTTTTAAGATTAGCTTTCAATTCAGAAGCTATATGCCATGAAAATAATATAACAAAATCTGGTGGTTCTTTATAAAGTTTTTTTTCAGAAAGTATTGGTATTTTTTTTCCAGGAATATAATTTCCTATTTTATAAGATCCATCGATTTCTAGTACACAATCAATGATATTTTCATCAAGGCCAACATAATTTATTAACGTACTGGCTCTAGACGGAGCACCTATTCCATAAATTTTTTTGTTTTTTTCCTTAAGTTTTTTTAAAATAGAATAAAGGTTTAATTTAGATTTGACAACTTTTTTTCTAAATCCTTCAAAAGTTTTCCAATTAAGATAATTTTTTTCAAACTTTAAAATTTTTTTTACACTTGAATTAATTTTAAATTTATTTTTACGAGCAGCATAAACTCTAATCGAGCCACCGTGAGTATTAATTTTTTTAGCATGAATTATTTCTAAATTGTATTTCTTAAATAAATAATTAAGGCTTTTAAGTGAATAGTATCTTAAATGTTCATGATATATTGTATCATACTGTACTGTTTTAATTAAAGACACTAAGTAGTGAGATTCAGATAAAAATACTCCATCTTTATCAAGAATTTTTAAAATATTCTTCATTAGTTTTTGAACATTTTCTATATGAGCAAAAACATTGGTTGCTGTAACAACTTTTGCTTTACCATATTTTTTTAAAATTAAATTTGTGGCAGATTGGTCAAAGTATTTTATTAGAGTTGGGATACCTTTTTTAATTGCTATTTCCCCAATTTTTTCTGGCGTTATGCCCAAAACTCTATGATTATTTTTAAAATTATTTAACAGATTGCCGTCATTTGAACCTATGTCAATTACAAGATCTTTAGATGAAATATTAATAATTTTTTTACAATCTTGATATAATTCTTTAAAGTTTTCTCTTAAAATTTTTGTTGTACTGCTGGTATAAGGATATTCATTTGGAAAAAGTATTTTCTTATCAACTATTGTATTTAATTGTACCAGATCTGAACTTTTTGAATAAACTAATTCAGATGGAAAAAAAATATCCTCCATTAATAAGTTATTGATTTTTTTTAGCCTATTTACTGGCGGTAAATATCCAATTGATATAATGGATTTTAAATCTTCAATGCCTGATATTTGGCATTTACTTATAGTTTTTGATTTTTGCTTCATAATTTTATATTTTTATTTATAATTAATTATTGTAATACCTTTTTCTTATGAGCACTAAAAGAAATATTTCTATAATAGGTGGTGCAGGGCATATTGGTTTTCCCTTGGGTCTTATCCTTAGCTCGAAAGGTTTTAAAGTTTCTCTTATTGATAAAAATAAAAATAATATAAAAAAAATTAATAATGGGGAGGTCCCATTTTTGGAAGAAAATAGTAAAAAATTATTAACTGACATGAAAAAAAAAAAGAGAATTTATGCAACAGATCAAATTAATGAAATATCGAAAAGTAAATATATAATTATCTGTATTAGTACACCAATAACTAATCAACTTAATCCAAATTTAAAACCATTTATCAATTTTTTTCATCAATTAAAAAAAAAAATAAAAAAAGATCAAATTGTAATAATTAGAAGTTCGATATACCCTGGTATTTGTGAAAAAGTTTATAAAATAATTGAAAAAAAATGTAAAAATTTAAGCTATTGTCCAGAAAGAATTGTCCAAGGAAAATCCATTGTTGAACTTCCAAAATTACCTCAGTTAGTTTCTGGAAAAAGTAAAAAAGCAATATTAGAATCGGGAAAACTTTTTAAAACAATCTGTAAGAAGATAATTTATACAGAGGTTATTGAAGCAGAACTTATAAAATTATTTTCTAATGCATACAGATACATTAATTTTGCAATATCAAATCAGTTTTACATGATTTGTCAAAATCAAAATCTAAATTTTTTTAAAATTAGGAATATTATGAGAGAAGGTTATATGAGAAATGCAAATATACCTGAATCGGGATTTACAGCTGGTCCATGCCTTTTAAAAGATACTATGCAACTATCATCATTTTACAATCATAGATTTAAATTAGGACATGCTGCGATGTCAGTTAATGAAGGTATACCTATATTTATAATTAAAAAGTTGCAAAAAAAATTTGATTTAAGAAAAAAAACTGTTGGAGTACTTGGATTAACATTTAAAGCTGAAACAGATGATATTAGAGATTCTTTATCTATAAAATTAGTTAAGCTCTTAGAATTAAAAAAAATTAAAACCTTACAATCTGATGAATTTTATAAGAATAAAAAAAATATATCCAAAAATGATTTAGTTAAAAAATCGGACATAATAATTTTAGCTACTCCACACAAGGCTTACAAAAGATTAAAAATAAAAAAAAATAAAACCATTGTTGATATTTGGGGTTTGATTGAGAATAAATAAAAAAATTTTATTAATTGGAGGATCAGGAAAACTAGGTTCTGCAATAATTAAATCAAAATTGTTTAAATCAATAGACTTTCCTCCCAAAAAAAAATTAAACCTAATTAGAAAATCAAATATTAGAAAAATACTTAAAAAAAATTATGATCTAATTATTAATTGTGCTGCAATAGCAAAAATGAAAGAATGTGAAAAAAAACCAAAATTAGCTATTAAAGTAAATATTTCTGGAGTGTTAAATTTAGTTGAAGAAATAATCCATCACGAAAGTACTTCCAAAAAAAAAATTAAATTAATTCATATTTACAAAGATGGAGTTTACCCCTCTACA
>CAYXBD010000099.1:0-3365 GCA_964463275.1 uncultured Alphaproteobacteria bacterium
ATAAAAAATTTATATTTATTTCTTCTAAATTCTTCAAAAATTTCTTTTGCTGATTCCTTAGGCATTATATTTTTTTCTATTAATTCAAAATTTTGATTAGTGAACTTACCAGTTGTGTTATTATCTTTAATTCCCATTCTACTACCTAAAATACCATTGTTCATTATTTCAGGGTTAATTGAATAAATTGTTGGCGCTCTTTCAATAATTCTATTTAAATGAACTATTTTAATTTGTTGCGTATCTTCAGACTGAAGTGGAAATACAAAACTAAAAAATAAAAAAAATATTAAAAAAAATTTTTTCATATATTAAAAAATAGTTGATCTAAAAATATTAAATCATTTTTTTTTTACATAAGTGTTCATTTATCTTATGAATATAAAAAATTATTCGTTTCTTGAATTAATAAAAAAAAAAAATTAATATCCTTTTATATATATTATGAAACCTTTATTAAGATGGTGGCTTTTTATAAGCCTAACTTTAATACTTGTCTTTGCTTTTTATTATTTCGGGCTTTTTGCAGAAGTTTGGGATAAAGATAGGACAAAGTTATCTTTTTTAATAATGTTTTTATTTTTCTTCACTTCAATTCATTGTGGTAAAGAAACAATTAAAATATCTAATGCTTTGGAAGGTAAGATTTCAAAAAATGAAGTTAATAATATAGATTGGCGGGGTAATCAAGAAATTGGATGGTTTATCTCCGATTTTGTTTTAACAATTGGAATGATTGGAACAGTGTCAGGCTTCTTGCTCATGTTGACAGGTGCTTTTGCAGGGGTAGATCTTACTGATGAAGTTGCCATGAAAAATGTTTTAGAAAAAATGTCAAAAGGAATGTCAACTGCGCTTTATACAACGTTATTTGGTCTTATTTGTGGTAGTTTATTAAAAATACAATATTTTAGTCTTGGTAGAGCAACAGATATTTTAATTGGTCCAATTGATAATAAATCTCAGTAATAATAATGCAACGTAGGTACCATACAAATCTTCCCTTTCTTGACTTGCTATTTAATATCTTAATTGGTTTTGTTTTTTTATTTATAGTTTCTTTTTTATTAATTAATCCAATTGCTAAAAGGGCTGATATAGAAGTTAAAGCGGAATTTTTAATAACAGTTTTTTGGCCTGATAATTTAGAAGATGATGTAGATGTTTATGTTGAAGATCCTGCGGGAAATTTAGTTTGGTTTAAATCTCGTGAACCAGGATTAATGCATCTTGATAGAGATGATCTAGGAAAAAGGAATGATGAAGTTGTAACAGCGGCTGGAACAATTTTATTTCCTGAAAATAGAGAGATTGTTACTTTACGTGGTGTTGTGCCTGGTGAATATGTGGTTAATGTTCATTGTTATTTTAAAGTTGGAGCAGATCCCGTGCCAGTTACGATTCAGATCGACAAAATTAATCCCTATTCTGTTGTCTTGAGACAAACAGTTGATTTAGCGACAAAAGGAGAGGAAATTACTGTAACAAGATTTAGTGTTAACTCAAAAGGTGAAGTAATAAATGTAAACAAGCTTCCTAAAAAATTGGTGCAAGAATGGCAGAAGGGATAATCGGTTTATCAGCAAGTTTTCTACTTTTAGTAGCCTTGATACTTTGGTTAATTATTCTTTCTAAAGGAAAATTCTGGATAATAAAAAGTATTGTTATAACTGCTGCTACTTCATTTTCTATAGTAGTGCTACTTTCATTAAAAGATTTTATTGGATGGCCAAGTGAATCAAAATTACCTCAAGAATTTCAATTACATTGGGCAATAATCGATGAACCTGATAAAATTAAAAATACTCAAGGCGCTATATATATGTGGATTACTAAATTAGATAAAGAAAATAAAAATAAAGGTTTGGCTAGAGCATATAAAATTGAATATACAAGAAAAAATCATGAAGAAATTATGAAAGGACTGATTGCTATAGGAGACGGTATTCAACAAAAAGGTGAAATGGTAAAAGCAAAAGAAGATATAGATGTAGAAGAAGATTTAAGTAATGTTCAAGAAATTGTAATTTATGAACTGCCAAAACCATTATTACCTGAAAAAAATAGAAGAATAGAACAAGGTAGTCCGCCGACTAGCAATTTTAATGTATTAGAAATTGATCCTGAAACAGGAAAACCAATTCTTGAAAAAGAGGAAGAATAATTTTATTTTAAAAACCACTTAAAAAAGAGCATTTCCTTTTATTCAAACTTAAAATTATTGACATTGCAGTTAATCTAGAAGTTCTTGGGTTGCTACTTGGATTATTTTGTAAAATTACTTTTAATTTTCCAAATTTCCCCAATGCTTCGACTTCTGCTATATTTTTATTTACTTTAGGATCTGCTACAACTATTACCTTTGTTTTATCAAAGCCTAAGCCACAAATTGCTAAAGTTGCGGCAACATTAGAATTTCTTGGAAACTTCTTACATGCAATTCTTGCAGTTGATTTTAATAAGATTGTTTCTTTTTTTATTTTCTTTAATTTCGAATTTGATAACAAAGCTTTAGGTGGTTTTCTTTGAATAAGCTTTACATATTTTAATTCTTTCGAGAGTGATGCGGATGATATAGCATCAATGCCAGCTATTGCGCCTGTTGGAATATAAATTTTATTTTTTACTTTTTTAACTAAATTAGAAATTCTTTTAAAAAAATTCCTATCAGCAAAAGAACAGACAGATAAACAAACAAAATCTATTTTATTTTTTAAAATTCTTTCAGCATAATTTTTACAAGCTTCTGTGCTTGCTGCTTCAATAATTATACTTGGTTTCTTTTTTAATAATTCATCAAATGATTTACACTTAATTTTTTTTGGAAGTTTTTTAAATTCAATATCTTCTGAAAAAACTCCAATAACTCTGTAACCGTTTATAATTTTTTTTGAAATTTTTTTGTAAATTTCTTCACCTATTGCGCCAAAACCTAATATGCCAATTTTATTATTTTTCATATTTTTTTTTGTTCAAAATCCTAATTTAGAACTATTCTAAATTAGATTGACAATGCTATGAACATTTTTATATTTTATGTATAATCATATAATATAAATTATGTCAGTCGATGTAGAAACAAAAAAAACCGTTAAATCCATAACCGAAAAATATAAATACGGTTTTACAACCAAAATTAGCTCAGATAAAGTTACAAAAGGTCTCAATGAGAATATTGTTAAACAAATTTCTGCAAAAAAAAAAGAACCTAAGTGGCTTTTAGATTGGAGATTAAAAGCCTTTAGAGCTTGGTTGAAAATGAAAGAACCAAAATGGAGTATGGTTAAATTCCCAAAAATAAATTATCAAGACTCTTATTATTATTCTGCACCAAAACCAAAAAAGAAATTAAAAAGTTTAAACGA
>CAYXBD010000100.1:0-3359 GCA_964463275.1 uncultured Alphaproteobacteria bacterium
TATATAATTCTGGCGCAACTACTTTACCAGTTTGGCCGACTTGATAATCATTTGGCACAAATCCAGCGTCAACAGCCGCTCTTGATGCACCAACAGCCGCCTTTAGTTTATCAGCAATTTCTTCTAGTAAACTAAAATTCTTACCACTTTCCATACCTCTTCCTCCAGAAATAATAATACTTGCAGAGGTTAATTCTGGTCTATCAGATTTATTTAATTCATTTTTAACAAATTTAGATAATCCAGGGTCTTCTTTTTTCTCAATCTTTGTAACTTTTGCATTACCCCCATTTATTTTTGTGGCTTCAAAATTTGTTGTTCTAACTGTAATTATTTTTTTACTATCCGTTGATTGTAATTTTAAATTTGCATTTCCAGCGTATATTGGTCTTACAAAAGTATCATTATCTTCAATAGAAATAATATCTGAAATTTGTGCCACATCTAATAGTGCAGCAACTCTCGGCATTATATTTTTTCCAAAAGTCGATGAAGGAGCAAGTATATGAGAATATTTATCTGACAACTCAAGAATTACAGGAGAAATATTTTCTGCCACATGATTTTTAAAAATAGAATTATCAGCAATAAAAACTTCTTCTATGCCTTCACATTTACTTACTTGGTCTGCGACCTTTAAACAATTTTCTCCTAAAATAATTGCATGTACAGATTTATCAATTTTTTTTGCAGCAGTTATTGTATTAAGCGAAGATGCCTTTATATTTTGATTATCATGCTCTATAAGAACTAATACACTCATTTTTTATATTACCTTTTCCTCATCATGCAGTTTAGATATAAGTTCCTGAACACTATCTATTTTTATACCAGATTCTTTTTTAGGTGGTTCTGTAACTTTTAATGTTTTCAATCTTTGTTTTATTTCTATATTTAAGTCACTAGGCGTTATTTTTTCTATAGGTTTTTGTTTTGCTTTCATAATGTTTGGTAGAGAGGCATATCTTGGCTCATTTAATCTTAAATCTGTTGTAACAATAGCTGGCAATTCCATACTAAGAGTTTCTAAACCTCCATCTATTTCTCTTGTTACATTTATTTTTTTTCCATTTATTTCTAATTTTGATGCAAAAGTTCCTTGGGGCCAATTAAGTAAAGCAGATAACATTTGACCAGTTTGGTTAGAGTCGTCATCAATTGCTTGTTTCCCCATTAATACTAAATCAGGGCTATTTTTTTTTATAACTTCCTTCAAAATTTTAGCAACTTCTAATGGTTGAACATCCTCTTCGGTCTCGACCAAGATTCCTTTATCTGCGCCAACAGCAAGAGCAGTTCTTAAAGTTTCTTCTGATTTTACTGATCCAATAGATATAGCTGTAATTTCATTGCATATTTTTTTTTCTTTTAATCTAACAGCTTCCTCAACGGCAATTTCATCAAATGGATTCATTGACATTTTAACATTTTCCAAATCAACGCCCGAATTGTCACTCTTTACTTTAATTTTTACGTTGTAGTCTACAACTCTTTTTATTGGTACTAAAATTTTCATGATGATAAATATTTACACTCTAAAAATACAATTTCAATTAAAAAAAATTAAACCTTTTTATTTCTTAAATTTGTTATTGATAAACATATAGCGATGATAAACCAATTCATAGTTGCGTTCCTATTTGAAAAAAAACTACCTGTAGACATAAATGGCCAAAATAAAACAAACAAAGTTAAAATTGGAGCATAAATTAAAGGATCAGTATTTTTATTAATATCTTTGGTAAAATATTTAAACCAAATAAATAATAAAGTTATAAAACCTAATAGCCCTAAGACACCCGTTTCTAACAACCATTGAATATAAAAATTATGCGGATGTGTTGTGCAAAAAAAATATTTTAAATTTTCTCTATATTTTTCTGATTTACATGCATTTGTATAATTCTTGATGCCAATGCCAAAAAAAGGATGATCTTTCCATATGATTATAGCCTGGTTGTAGGTTTCCCAGTAGGCACTTTTTGAAAAATTCGTAAGCACCTCATAAAAAAAAGGTTGAGTCTCAAATTTCTTTTTACAAATTTGATTTTTATTGTTTTCACAAGGTACTTTAATTTGATAAATAGTTCCGTTATGCCATGGATTTTTCTCAACTATTTCTATTTTATTCCAAATAGGGTTAAATTTAACCATAAGAAAAATTAAAAAGAATAAGAAAATTAAAGAAAAAATTATTTTTTTACGGAATTTTTTTTCTAATAAAAAAAGAATTAATAAACCTAGCCCAATACTAGCAAAAGACATTGCCTCTCCGGTTAAAAATACCAGAAAAAAACACAATGTTATTAGAGGTATAAATAAAAAAGTATTTTTTTCTGATTTTTTTAATCCAACGATAGCAAATAAAAAAAATATAAAAAAGAATTTAGATAAATAAGCACCTGGTATATTACTTCTAAAAGGTCCTGTTAATCTAAAATGATCGTTAGAATAATATCCTAAAATATCAGGGCCATAACCTTTATTTAAATCAAAATGTAAAAATTGATAAAATGTGTCAATAAAAACAAATATAAATGCAACTGATATAGAATAAAGAACATATTTTAGAAATCTTTTATTAGATAAAATCCAATATTGTAAAGCTATTGCAAAAATAAAAAAACGTACAAATAAAATTGAATGTTCAAATGCTGTTTTTATGTCTAAAGCAAAAAAACTTGCAAATATTAAATAAATCCATAAAAAGAAAATTCTTTGTATCCATTTCGTTTTTATCCAAGACCAATCTTTCTGTATTAAAGAATGAAGTAAAAATAAAATAGAAATTGAGCTTACAATTATATCTGAAGGAGCTTGGCCAATAATAATTGCAAATGGAAGTAAAATAAGAAAAAAAAGTGAGATTTTTTTTAGACTTAATATATTCAAATTTATTTCTTTTTTAAATTTTTTCCAGGTTTCCAAAGAATATCTTTTTTTCCTTTATTGTTTGTGTATCTCGCAAGTACAAAAAGCAAGTCAGATAATCTATTTAAATATATAATTGCAACAGGATTTATTCTTTCTTTTTTAGAAAGAGCGCAAACCTTTCTTTCAGCTCTTCTTGTTACAGTTCGTGCAATATGTAAATAAGTTGAAGATTCTGAACCACCTGGAAGTATAAATGAATTCAGTGAAGCTAATTCTTTATTAAAACTATTAATTTTTTTTTCAATATAATCTACTCTGTCTTTTGTTATTTTGAGTTTTTGAATATTTTTTTTGTCAGGCATACATAAATCCGCTCCTAGATCAAATAAATCATTTTGTATTATCTGAAGTATTTTTTTTATTTTTATATTTGTTCTTAGAATTGATAATCCTATAGTTGCATTTGCTTCATCTACAGATCCATA
>CAYXBD010000101.1:0-3312 GCA_964463275.1 uncultured Alphaproteobacteria bacterium
GGTGCTGATGCACCTGGTGACGTTGTAGTTGGTTTAGATTCTGACTTGCTTACTGCTGAATGAGACTGAAAATTTCTAGTCGGTGAAAATTCTCCAAATTTATGTCCCACCATATTTTCATTTACACTAACTGGTATAAATTTATTTCCATTGTAAACGCCAAAAGTTAAACCTACAAATTCAGGTAAAATCGTTGATCTTCTAGTCCAAATCTTTATTACTTGATTAGTTTTACCAGAATTTCGAACATCATCAGCTTTTTTTAAAAGATATTCTTCGTAAAACGGTCCTTTCCATGTTGATCTAGTCATTTATTTACTTCTCCTTGATCTTACAATCGATCTATCAGTTTTTTTATTTTTTCTAGTTTTATAACCTTTTGTTGGTTTACCCCAAGGAGTAGACGGGTGTCTTCCTCCTGATGTCCTACCTTCACCACCTCCATGTGGGTGATCAATCGGGTTCATTGCTACTCCCCTTACTTTGGGTCTAAAACCAAGCCATCTTTTTCTACCAGCGCTTCCTACTTTAACGTTTTTATTATCTAAATTTGATACTGTTCCAACTGTTGCGAAACAATTTTCATTTACATTCTTTATTTCACCTGATTTTAATTTTATTATTGCTTTACCCGCATCTATTGCTAGTAAATTAACTGATGATCCTGCTGATCTTGCAATTTGAGCTCCTTTACCAGGTTTTAACTCTACATTATGTATAACTGTTCCAATTGGTATATTTTTTAATGGCATTGAATTTCCAATTCTAATATCAACCTTATCGCCAGATTTAACTTTATCTCCTATTTTTAATTTATCTGGAGCAATGATGTACGATTTGGTTTTATCTTCATATTCTATTAATGCAATGCGTGCTGTTCTTATTGGATCATATTCAATACGAATTACTGAAGCTGGAATATCAAATTTTGTTCTTTTAAAATCAATAATTCTAAATTTTTTTTTATGTCCTCCTCCTCGATGTCTTGAAGTAATTCTACCTGAATTATTTCTTCCAGCTTTTGATGTGTATTTCTTAGTTAAAGATTTTTCAGATGATCCTTTCCATAAATGCGCTTTTTCAGATAAAACAGCATGTCTTCGAGTTGATGTATATGGTTTAAAATTTTTCATTTTTTTAAATTCCAGTTGTTATATCAATTTTTTGTCCTTTTTCTAATGAAATAATTGCCTTTTTTTCATTTTTTCTTCTTCCTATCCTACCTTTAAATCTCTTAGTTTTTCCTTTTGATACAATTATATTTATTTTTTTAACATTAACTCTAAATAGCTTCTCAACTGCTTCTTTTACATTTTTTTTACTAACATCCATAGGAATAGAAAAAATTACTTGTGAATTATTTGATAATAAAGTTGCTTTTTCTGTAATAATTGGTTTTTGTATTGAGTCGTACAATTTTGTAGAAACTTTATTTTCTTTTTTTTTTATTTCTTTTTTTTTAAAAATCATATTAATTTTTTTTCAACCTCTGCAAGCGCGTCTTTAGAAATTATTAAATTATTAAATTTTAAAATATCATAAACATTCATACCTACTACAGGTAAAAGATTTACATTATTAATATTTAAAATTGATTGTTTAAAATTTTTGTCATTCTTATTAACACTGCTATCGATTATTAAAGCTGATTTAATTTTTAATTTTTCTAACTTTTTCTTAATTTCCTTAGTTGAAGTTTTAGTTACAGATATTTTATCAATAATAATAATTTTTTTTTCCTTTTCTTTTACAGATAATGCTGTCTTTAAACCAAGTTTTCTTATTTTTTTTGGAAGTTTTTTTTTGTGATCTCTTAAAACGGGTCCATGAGTCACCCCTCCGCCTCTTAAAATATTTGTTTTTAGATTTCCTCTACGAGCACGGCCTGTCCCTTTTTGCTTAAAAGCTTTAGCGGTTGTTCCTTTAATTTCTGAACGTTGTTTTACCTTGTGGGATCCTTGTCTTCTATTTGATAACTGCCAATCTACAACATCTTTTAAAATATCTTTTCTTATAGGTAGAAAAAATATATTCTTATTTAATTCTACGGTTCCTACTTTTTTTGAATCTAAATTTATTATGTCATGTTTCATTGTTATTTTTTATCCTCTTTTGGCTTTTTATCGTTCGGTTTTTCCTGAGTTGATTCTTTTGCGTCAGCTTTTTTTTCTTTTTTAGATAAGTCCTCTGTTATTTCTTCTTTTATAATTTTTACCATCATTGATTTTGGTTTGATTGCATCCCTAATCACCAATAAAGTTCCTTTTGAACCAGGAACAGAGCCTTTGATCAAAATCAAACCATCTTCATTGTTAATTTCTACAACTTCTAAATTATGCATAGTTACTTTATTATGGCCCATATGACCTGCCATTTTTTTCCCTTTAAAAGTTCTACCAGGGTCTTGGCATTGACCAGTGGATCCATGACTTCTATGTGAAACTGAAACTCCATGTGTTGCTCTTAAACCTCCAAAATTATGTCTTTTCATAGAACCTGCAAATCCTTTTCCGTTTGATTTTCCAATGACATCAACATATTGCCCTACTTTAAAAAAACTTACATCTAATGTATCGCCTAAATTTACGTTTTGATCATTTGACACTTTAAATTCTAAAATCTTTTTTTTTGGCTCAATTTTTAATTTGGAGAAGTAATTTCTTATAGGTTTTGTTATTTTTTTTACTTTAATATTGCCTGATGCAATTTGAACTTGTTTTAAATTCTCTGGAGATATTTCCCTTACTCTAGTTACATGATTTTTTTCCACTCCTATTAAAGTGACAGGTACGTTGGAACCATCTTCCTTAAAAAATCTCGTCATACCTAATTTTTTTGCAATTATTCCTGTTCTCATAATCTATCTCAATTTTAAGTTTTTATTTCTACATCCACTCCAGATGCTATATCTAAATTCATTAATGCATCAACTGTTTGAGGTGTAGGGTTAACAATATCTATTAATCGTTTATGTGTTCTCATTTCAAATTGTTCTCTTGATTTTTTATCTACATGTGGAGATCTTAGGACAGTAAATTTATTCTTTTTTGTTGGCAATGGTATTGGCCCAAGAATTTTTGCACCTGTTTTTTGCACTGTATTAACAATCTCAACTGTTGATTGATCTAACAATTTATGATCATATGCTTTTAATCTTATGCGAATATTTTGTTTAGGCATTTTTATTTCCTTCACTTCCACTTGTTTTTCCAGATTTAATTTCTTCTGCTACATTCTGAGGAACTTGTGCGTAATGATCAAATTGCATTGTAAATTGCGCTCTTCCTTGACTCATAGAACGTAAATTATTTA
>CAYXBD010000102.1:0-3305 GCA_964463275.1 uncultured Alphaproteobacteria bacterium
TTTTCAAATCTACCTTTTTTTTCTGTATCCATCCAAATAATAATATCAGGATTTAATATTTTTCTTGTTTCATCTAAAGGGCAGACAAAATCAGCAAGAGGGCTAATTTTTTCTGAAAAAATATAATCAGAAAATCTCTTCATTCTATCAGCCTGTCTTAGACGTCCTTCTTTAGAAAAATCCCAATCGTCAAAATGTTTTCTTATTTCATCTGCATTAAGATGAATAATTGGTATTATTTTTTTTAATTCTTTAGATAAACGTGTTTTTCCAGAACCTGGCAAGCCCATGACTAATATTTTTTTAGGTAAAAAGTTTATTTTTTTATTTTTGAATAAATCTTTTTTTTCAATTTTATTATTTATAAAGTTTTTTTCGTTTTCTAAAATTATCATTTTTTTTTGCTGTTAAAAAATATCAATCGTTTTAAATATTGCAACTTTTTTGAACCATTTTTACGTTTTCCCCACAAAATATAATTCCACCCTCTTTCATGAAAATAATATAAAAATGTTTTAGTTAATACTTCAAACATAGCTATTGTTCCTGCCCAAGAAGGTTTTCCTGTTACAAACCATGCAATGATAAAAGTATCTAAACTTGCAAGTGCTCTCCAAGTTATAGACTTTATTAACGATCTCTTTCTAGAAACTGTATATATCATATTAGTTATATAGAAGGATTATAAACGTGTATTCCACATTCATTTTTCTTTAAATCCTTCCACCTTCCTGATCTTGTAGGCTCGTCATCAGCAATCTTGTTTGTACATGGTAAACATCCTATAGATTTATAACCTTTTTTTATAAGGGGATGTTCTGGTAATTTATTTTTTTTTATATAATTATTTATTTCTTCAAAAGACCAATCTGCTAGAGGATTTATTTTTATTATATTATTTAATTTTTCAATTTTTTTAATATTTTTTCTATCAAGTCCGTGAAAGCGTTTTCTACCATTTATCCATGCTTCGTAAGGATTTATTGCTTTCTCTAATGGAATAACTTTTCTTATTTTACAACATAATTCCGGATCAGTTTTATAGAGAATCCCTTTTGAATCATTAATTCTCAAATCTTTTAAACTTGGTTTTTGAATTTTAATATTTTTTAAACTTAAAAATTTCTTTACTTTAATTAAATAATCTAATGTTTCAGGAAAAAGTTTTCCTGTATCTAGAAAAATGATTGGAATATTTTTATCTATCTTTGAAACTAAATCTAAAATAACAACACTTTCTGCTCCAAATGAAGAAGTTACTACAATTTTTCTTTTGAAAATTTTTTTAATCATTACTTTTAAGAGATCAACAGTTCCTAATTTTGAAAACTGCTCGGAAAATTTCTGAAAATCATAATTATTGTACTTTATCATTTAAAACCTCTTTTATTTTTGTAAATTGAGCATTGGGTCCAATTCTGTTGCAAAAATCTCCAAGTGATTCATTGTTTTTTCTTTGGTCCTTAAATAATAATAATATTTGTTCTAAAGCTTTGGTTAAATCATGGTAAGAAACTTTATCCAGAATTTTTTTATTTAATCTTGTTCCTTCAAAATCACCACCTGAAAATAAAGCATAAAGATTTGGAGCTCTTCCAACAATACCGATATCTCCAGCGTATGGCCTGGCACAACCATTTGGACAGCCTGTAATTCTAATACTAAATTTTTCATCCTGTAAATTATGTTTTAATAAAATTTCTTCAATTTTTCTTATTATTTTATCTCTTACTCTTTCTGCCTCAGATAACGCAAGTCCGCAGGTTGGTAATGCCGGGCATGCTAGAAACCATCGATCAACTTTAGATAGTTTTTTTTTAACAATTGAATATTGTTTTAATAATCGATCAATTACATTTCTATCTTTCTTATTTATATCTCCAAGAATTATATTTTGATCAGTTGATAATGTAACTGATGGTTTGAATTTTTTTATTATATCTCTTAAACCAGATTTAATTTTTATATTTTTATCATCTTTTATTCTTCCTGATGGTATAAATATGCCTATATACCACTTGCCATCTCCTTGAGTATGCCAACCTAAGTGATCTTTAATTTTTAAATTATTTAATTTAATTGGTTTCTCAAATTTTTTTTTTAATACACTTTCAATTTTGTTTTTAAACCAATTAATTCCTTTTTCTGCAATTAAATATTTTAAACGTGCATGTTTTCTATTTGTTCTATCTCCGTAATCTTTGTATATTTTTACTACTGACTCAATAACTTTAATAAAGTCAATTTTGGAACAAAATAATATTGTCTTTGCTAAATATGGAAAGGTTTCTGGTTTGTTATGAGTCATGCCGAGTCCTCCTCCAATTGCAATGTTATATCCTAAAACTTTGTTATTTTTATATATTAAAAAAATAGCAATATCGTTTGTTAAGACATCAACGGAATTATCTTCAGGTATAGTGATGCCTATTTTAAATTTTCTTGGTAAATAGTTTTTTCCGTACATCGGTTCATTTTTTTCCTTTTTTTGATATTCATATTTATCACCATTAATCCATATTTGCGCATAACTAGTACTTGATGGAATGAAATGTGATGAAATTTTTAATGCATCTAATCTAAGTTGATTATGTATTTGATCGTTAATAGGTGCGGCAATTGTTGTAACGTTCCTAACAACATCTCCGCATGCACCGTAAGTTGTTAAAAGCATTTTTGAAATATTATTCATGATTTTTTTCAAATTTCCTTTTAACACTCCATGAAATTGAATAGTTTGCCTGGTTGTAATTCTTAAAGAAGAATCTGAAAACTTATTTGTTAAATTATCTAATTCGATATATTGTTTGGAAGTCAATAATCCGGCAGGAACTTTTGTTCTAATCATAAAAGAAAATTCCTTTTCTTGACCTTGTTGTTTCAATTTTGTTGCAGTGTCTCTATTATATTGCTGATATGTACCATGAAATTTTAGTAACTGAATTTCATTTTCTTCGAAATAAGAATTTGAATTCTCCAATTGTGATGCTATTTTTCCAGCTAAATAATCACTCTCAGTTTTAATTTGTTCTACTTTAGATAAAATTATATTGTTCATGATTTTTTTTATTTTGTTTTAAAAAATTTATATTTCTTTTATCTGTTGTGTGCCAATTTAATATTGGGCTCAATAAAACATTCTTACCAATAACCAGTAATGCAGGACTATCAATTGCATTTTTGTCAAAATCTTCCAAACAATTTGATAAAGTACTAATTAAAATTCTTTGATTTTGTTTTGTTGCGTTTGAAATAATTGCAATATTTTCATGTCTATCTCTACCTCTTTTAATAAGTTCAGAACA
>CAYXBD010000103.1:0-3285 GCA_964463275.1 uncultured Alphaproteobacteria bacterium
CCCCCGATATGGATAATGAGACAAGCAGGAAGATACTTGCCTGAGTTTAGAAGATTAAAAAAGGAATCTAAAGGATTTATGAATATGATATATAACCCAAGGATTGATTCTGAAATAACCCTACAACCAATAAAAAGATTTGGTTTTGATGCTGCTATAATTTTTTCAGATATTTTGATAATTCCAGACTCATTAGGGCAAACCTTAACCTATAAGGAAGGGGCGGGGCCGATCTTAAAGGAAATGACGCTAGATCAAATGATAACCGGTTTTTCTATTGATAAAAACAACAAAAAGCTTTTGTTAGTATACGAAGCAATTAAAAGAACAAAAAAGAAAATAAACAAAAACACGGCCTTAATAGGGTTTGTTGGCGGACCTTTAACTTTAAGTTTTTTTATGTTTGATAATAATAAAAGAAAGAAATATTCCGAGGCACTTGCTTTCTTTAAAAAAAATAGAAAAAAATTTTCACAGCTTCTTAAATTATTAGAAAAAGCAATTGCTGAACACGCAATCGGACAAATAAGCGCAGGAGCGCAAGTAATACAAATTTTTGATACATGGGCAGGCGTGGCAAAGGGAAAGGATCTTAAGGTTTATTCTATAAATCCTATAAAAAGAATTTCGAGTTTAATTAAAAAGAAAAAACCAAACACACCCATTATAGTTTTCCCGCGAAACGTCGGAGCGAAGTACGGAGAATATATATATAAACACATAGATTGCATAAGCGTGGGCGAAGATATCAAGAAAAAAGAAATAAGAAAAATACAACAAAAAAAAACAATACAAGGAAACTTGTCGCCAAAAACATTATTAAATGGAGGAAAAAAATTAGAAATTGAAATAAAAAAAGTATTAAATAGATTTTCCGAGAAACCCTTTATTTTTAATTTATCTCATGGAATAATGCCCGGAACCCCAATAAAAAACGTAAAAAGATTAGTTAAAGTTATTAGGAATTGTAAAAATGAAATATGATGCAGAAAACGATTATAAACACGGCTCAAGAGAAAACCTGGGAGTACTAATTACAAATTTAGGAACCCCTGACGAACCAAGTACAAAAAAACTTCGAACATATCTTAAAGATTTTCTTTCAGATCCGAGAGTTATAGAAATACCAAAGCTTTTATGGCAGTTAGTTTTAAGAACAATAATATTAAATTTAAGACCAAAAAAATCAGCAAAACTATATAAATCTATATGGAAAAAAAAAGGCAGCCCCCTTTTGGTAATGTTGGAAAAACAAAAAAAAGGAATAATAAGAATCTTAAAAAAAAAAAAAAAAGATATAAAAATTGAAATAGGAATGAGATACGGCAATCCAAACATAAAGCTGGGATTAGAAAAACTAAGAAAACAAAAATGTCGTAGAATTTTAATATTACCCCTTTATCCTCAATATTGTGCAGCTACCACAGGAAGCACGTTTGATAAAGTAACTGAGGTTTTAAGAAAATGGAGGTGGGTACCAGAAGTAAGGTTTATAAATAATTATTTTGAAGAATCTCTATATATAGATTGTTTAATAAAAAGCATTAAAGATAATTGGAAAAAATTCGGCAAAACCCAAAAATTAATATTTAGTTATCATGGCACGCCTAAAAAGTATCTAATGAAAGGCGACCCCTACCATTGTTTTTGTCAAAAAACAACAAGACTTGTAGCAGAAAAAATGAAATTAAAAGAAAAAGAATATATAACAACATTTCAATCTAGATTCGGTCCAGGCGAATGGTTGCAACCATATACAGATAAAACTTTAGAAGAGCTCCCTTCCAAAGATATAAAAAAAATTCATATTATATCTCCCGGCTTTAGTTCAGACTGCCTGGAAACTCTTGAAGAACTTGAAGTTCAAAATAAAGAAATTTTTATATCTTCCGGCGGAAAAAAATTTAATTACATAAAGTGTTTAAATGACAACCCCCAGCATTTGAATATGCTGGCTTTGCTTATATTAAATCATTTAAAAGGATGGCCAGGTTATAGTAAATAAATGCAAAGTTTTAATAATTTTTTAGTGAACAATTATTCCTTAATAAAAGCCTTCCACGTTATCTCCATGGTAGCTTGGATGGCTGCATTGTTGTATTTGCCCAGGCTTTTTGTTTATCATACTACAGTTAAAAAGAATTCTGATACATCTGAGATGTTAAAAATAATGGAGCTTAGATTACAAAAATATATTATGAATCCCGCAATGTTACTAACTTTATTGTTTGGTATATTTTTATTAAAAACAGGCGAGCTTGTTAATTGGGGAGAAAAATGGATTTATTTTAAACTTTTAGCAGTTTTTTTGCTGTTATTAGTGCATTATTTATTAGCAAAATATAGAAAAGATTTTTTTTTAAATAAAAATAGGCACTCAAAAAAATTTTATAAAATACTTAATGAAATACCAACAATATTATTAATATTAATAATCTTGCTTGTTTATTTAAAACCTTTTTAAGCATTGACATTGTAAACATTAATTACTATATAATGATTTCTACCGATTAAATCATATTAATAATCAAAAATTTGAATCTTAATTACATAAATAAAATATATTGGCAAACGATAAAGTAAACTTACACGAGCTAAAAGTAATGCCCCCGCAGGAACTTCTAGCATATGCAGAAAAAGTAGGAGTAGACAATCCCAGCGCATTAAAGAAACAAAACATGCTTTTTGCTATTTTAAAATCTTTAGCAGAAAAAAATATTATTATAGAAGGAGGAGGTATATTAGAAACCCTTCAAGACGGCTTCGGTTTTCTTAGATCGCCTGAATCTAATTATCTACCTGGGCCAGATGATATTTATGTTAGTCCAAGTCAGGTCCGCAAATTTAATTTAAGAACAGGAGATAATGTTGAAGGTGAAATTAGATCGCCTAAAGATTCTGAAAGATATTTTGCTCTTTTAAAAGTAAATACAACTAACGACATAGATCCAGAAAAAAAAACTCATATAATTAATTTTGATAATTTAACACCATTATACCCAGAAGATAAATTAACTTTAGAAATTGAAGATAGTAAATCCAAAGATTTAACACCAAGAGTAATTGATGTTATAGCTCCAATTGGAAAAGGACAAAGAGCAATGATAGTTTCTCCACCAAAAGCAGGAAAAACTGTAATGCTTCAAAATATTGCAAACTCAATCACAGAAAACCACTCAGAAGCAAAAGTAATTGTTTTACTTATAGATGAAAGACCGGAAGAAGTTACAGATATGCAAAGAACTGTAAAAGGAGAAGTTGTTAGTTCAACTTTTGATGAACCAG
>CAYXBD010000104.1:0-3273 GCA_964463275.1 uncultured Alphaproteobacteria bacterium
TAAATGTCTTTCACCAAATAATGTAATAATTTCATGTAATCCTATAATAACAAATTTGGCTATTTTGACAAAAAGCAAGTGTTTTATAGGTAATGATTCAGGACCTTTAAATTTATCAGGCGCAATGGGAATTAGATCATTTGGCTTATTTGGTGCATCTCCTCCTTTAAAGAATGTTAGTAATATTCATGCCTTAGTGCCTCCTTCAGGGCCTGTAGATCCTCACAAATATGGTTTTAATCCAATATCTTTGGAAGAAGGTATGGATTTGATAAAACCTAAATATGTATACAATAAAGTAAAAAGATTTATTTAATTCTAGATATCCAGGAAGGTATTTTTTCTCTTGAGATTTGATTAAGAACAGTATCCTCTTTTCTAATTACTGAAAAATTATTTTTGTGAATAATTAATTCCATTATTATCGGTCTAGAATTATATGATGATGACATAGATGCGCCGTAAGCACCTGCATTTTTAAAAAAAAGAATTTCGTTTGTGTTTAATCGATTCAATAATTTGTTTTTTTCAAAAGTATCTGCCGTTTCACATATTGGTCCAACAATAGTGTATAGTTCCTTTTTTCCTCTGCCTTTTTTAATATTTTGAATATCATGGTAGGCATCATATAAAGCTGGACGTAATAAATCGTTCATTCCAGTATCAATTATTGCAAAAGTTTTTTTTTTATTTTTTTTAATAAACAAAACTCGAGTTACTAATATTCCAGACTCCGCAACTAAAATTCTACCTGGTTCTAGTATTAACTTACAATCAAGATCATTTGACATATCTGAAATTGTTTTTGCATAACTATTAAAATTAATATTTTTTTCATCTTTATAATTAATTCCAATTCCTCCGCCCAGGTCTAAAACTTTAATTATTTTTTCATTTTTATTAATTTTCTTAATAAAAGCTTTTATTTTAAGAAATGTTTTTTTAAATGGATTTAGCGACATTATTTGAGAGCCAATATGAACAGATAAACCAACAACATCTAAATTTGGATTAGATCTATAATTTAAAAAAATTGTTTCAGCGGTTTCAATGTTTAAACCAAATTTATCCTCTTCTCTACCTGTTGAGATTTTAGTATGTGTTTTAGCATCAATATTTGGGTTTATCCTGATACCAATTTGCACTTTTTTTCTTAACTTTCTTGCAATTTTTGTAATTAATTCTAGCTCTTCTATAGATTCTATATTTATTTGCAAAATATTTTTTTCTATAGCAAATTTTATTTCACTAGAACTTTTTCCAACACCTGAAAAAACTATTTTTTTTACATTTATACCTGCTTTTAAAGCTCTTCTCAATTCTCCCGCTGAAACTACTTCTGCACCTGCTCCTAAATTGGATAATATTTTTAGTATTGCAATATTTGGGTTTGCTTTAACAGCATAACAAATAATTGTATCTGAATTTCTAAAAGGTAATTCAAATTTTTTGTATTTTTGAATTATTGTATTAGATGAATAACAATAAAAAGGCGTTGAAAATTTTTTTGCTAGCTTTTTTATTGATATATTTTCAATAAATAAATCATTTTTTTTAAATTTTAAATTATTCACTTGGATATTCCTTAGGATAATTTTTTTCTGGTTTTTCTAGGTCACCTTTTTTACCACAACTAGTAAAAGTAATTAAAAATACAAATAAAGAAATAATGTAAAGAAAGTTTTTCACAATTAAAAAATTAATAAAGTTCTCTTTTAGCGATTTGGATATTTTTTTTAACTTCTTTTGGCGAAGTGCTACCTGAACTTTGTTTATAATTTATAGAATTATCTATTTTTAAAAATTTTTTAATTTTTTCTCCTGAATTACCACCTATTATATTTAATTCATTAGTAGTTAAATCATTTATTTGACAATTCTTTTTATTAGCAATACTAACAATTTTTGCAATCATTTTATAAGCTTTTCTAAATGTTAGGTTATAATTTATAACAAGCCAATCTGCCAAATCTGTTGCCATTAAATTATTCTTTTTACATGCTTTTAACATTTCATTTTTGTTAATTTTAATTCCATTAATAATTCCATTTGATACCTCTAATGCTAATACTAAATTATCATAACTATCAAAAACAGGCTCCTTATCTTCTTGCAAATCTTTACTATAAGTTAATGGTAAACCTTTAATCGTTGTTAAAAGGCTAAAAAAGTTTCCTGAAAACCTTCCCATTTTACCTCTAATTAATTCTGCAGAATCAGGATTTTTCTTTTGTGGCATAATTGAACTACCTGTTGAAAAATCATCTGATAATGTAACAAACTTAAATTGATCACTTGCCCAGATCACTATGTCTTCGCCAAACCTTGATAAATGTGAACCACAAATAGCTATGTTAGATAAAAATTCTAAAGCATAATCTCTATCAGATACACTGTCCATAGAATTAGAAGTTGGTTTTTTAAAACCAAGCTTTTTAGATGTAAAACCTCTATCAATAGGGAAGGATGTCCCAGCTAATGCCGCTGATCCTAAAGGACATTCGTTCATTCTGTTAATGCTATGTAAAAATCTATCTTTATCTCTTTTTAACATTTCATAATAAGCCATTAAATGATGGGCAAAACTAACTATTTGGGCAGATTGTAAGTGGGTAAAACCAGGCATTATTGTTTTAATGTGCAAACTTGCTTTTTTAATAATAGTTTTCTGTACATCAGTAATTTTTGAATATATTTCTTTCGTAGCTTCTATAATCCACAATTTAAAATCTGTTACTACCTGATCATTTCTGGATCTTGCTGTATGGAGTTTTTCTGCGGCCTCTCCAATTAAATTAAGTAATTCCATTTCTATATTCATATGAATATCTTCGTATTTTTTATTAAATTCAAATTTATTATTAAGAATTAAAGTTTTAATTTTTTTTAATCCATTAATTATTAATTTATATTCTGAAGATGAAATCATTTTTTTTTTTTGTAGCATTAAAGAATGTACCTCAGATACTTTTATATCTTGCAAAGCTAATCTTTTATCGAAATCAATAGAAGAATTGATTTTTTCTAACAAAGGATTACTTTGTTTATTAAAGTTAGTACCCCATATAGGGTTTATATTTTTTTTATTTTTTTTCATTATTTTTTGTTCATTAGATAATATACTTTTTTTAGGTTAAAAGCTTTTTCTATGAAATTTTTTATATTTATATTGATTATATTAACATCACTATCCTTCAAGTCTTACAATAATAAAGATAAAGATTTAATTAGTGAATTTTTAAAAAATGAACTAGAAGATTTTGAGCTTAGTAA
>CAYXBD010000105.1:0-3257 GCA_964463275.1 uncultured Alphaproteobacteria bacterium
AATCAGCAAAAGAAATTTTTGAAGAATTTAGAAGAAATAAATATAAATTTTTTATTCTGAATGTTTCAAAAGATGACTTTATAAAAATACAATCCTCAGATTTTACAGAAGGTTCAATTTTAATTAATACATCTTTAAAAGATAATGATATAAGAAATGAAAATTGTAATAAGAATATTTTACATACAGCGCCAAGCTATAGGATGGTTGCTGATGCCTTAATCCAATTTTTAAAAAAAAAGAATTGGACTAAACTACTATTGATATCAGGGGTAAATGAAAGAGACAAACAATTTGCAGATTCTGTAAAAATTTCAGCAAAAAGATTTGGATTAAAAATAACTAATGAAAAAATATGGGATTTTAGTCATGACTTTAGAAGAACCGCGGATCTTGAAGTTGTCAAATTTACACAGGGAGAAAAATACGAGGTTTTAGTTTTAGCAGATGAAGGAAATACTTTTGGTGACTCAGGCAATAGTTTTGGAGATTATATTCCTTATAGAACATGGAAACCTACAATTGTAGTTGGGGGAGAGATTCTAAAGCCAACATCATGGCATTTTGCACACGAACAATGGGGAGGAAACCAAATGCAAAGTCGATTTTTAAAAGATTCAAAAAGACTTATGACAAATATAGATTTTAATTCCTGGGTAGGAGTTAGAACACTTGGAGAAGCAATTACCAGGAGTAAATCATTAGATCCTAAAGTGGTTTTAGATAAAATTATGGATGAAAAATTTAATTTAGCAGCATACAAAGGAAAGCCAGTTAGTTTTAGAAAATGGAATGGTCAATTGCGACAACCTATTTTGTTAGTAACTCCTAGAGCTTTAGTTTCTGTTTCTCCTCAAAAAGGTTTTGTTCACCCGAAAACAGAATTAGATACTCTAGGCATTGACCAACCAGATACAAAATGTAAATTTAATTAATAAAAAAAATTTATTTTTATTCGATGAAACAAATAATAAAAAAAATTCTATTAATTATCTTCTTAACTTTGATCCAAAAACTTGCATTTGCTGAATTAATATATGTATCGAATGAAAAAGATCATAACATGTCTGTTATAGATGGAAATTCTCTAGAAGTTATTAAAACAGTTAAAGTTGGTCATAGGCCAAGGGGTATAATTTTAAGTAAAGATAAAAAAAAAATAATAATTTGCACAAGTGACGATAATAGAATTGCAGTTGTTGATGTAGCAAGTTTAGAAATTGAGTATTATTTACCATCTGGCCCTGATCCAGAATTAATGGTAATGGATGATGCTGGAAAGTTTATCTATGTTGCTAATGAGGATGACAATATGGTAACAGTAGTTGATTATCTAGGAAAAAAAATTGTTAAAGAAATTCCAGTTGGCGTTGAGCCCGAGGGTATGGGTTTAAGTCCAGATGGGAAAACTTTAGTTAATACTTCTGAAACTACGAATATGGCTCATTTTATTGATACAAGCACACTTGAAATTAAAGCCAATGTTTTAGTTGATGCTCGTCCAAGAGTAGCTCAATATACTAAGGATGGAAAATTTGTCTGGGTTTCTTCTGAAATTGGAGGAACTATTAGTATTATAGATCCAGTAAAATTTGAAATAATTAAAAAAATAGAATTTATAATTCCGGGTCTTTCTAAAGAGTCAGTCCAACCTGTTGGAATTAGATTAGATGAAAAAAGACAATTAGCTTATGTTGCGCTTGGACCTGCAAATAGAATTGCAATTGTAGATATGAAAACGTTAGAAGTTCAAAAATATATTTTAACAGGACAAAGAGTCTGGAATTTGATGATTAATACTGATGGCACAAGAATTTATACAACAAACGGTGTCAGCAATGATATTTCTGTAATAGATATTGATAAAAGAAAAGTAATTAAATCAATTCCAGTTGGCAGATATCCATGGGGTGTAGCTGTTAAAGAATAAAATTTTTCTTTATTAATAAATTAATATGAATTCTTCAGCTTTAACTATAAAAACATTAAATCATAATTTCGGGAATCTAAGAGCTTTAGATAATGTAAATATTACATTAAATGAAGGAGATTATTCAATATTGTTGGGTCTAAATGGTGCTGGAAAAACAACTCTTTTTTCTTTAATAACCAGATTATATGATAATCAAACTGGATCAATTGAGATCTTTTCTAATAATATAAAAAAAAATCCAAGTAAAGCATTAGCAAATATAGGAGTTGTTTTTCAACAACCAACAGTAGATTTAGATTTAACAGTTGAACAAAATCTACAATATCACGCATCTCTTCATGGAATGAGAAAGAAGCTTGCTCTAGATAACGCTCTAACAGAATTAAGTAGACAAAATATGGAAGATATTTTAAAAAAAAAAATACGCGAGTTAAGCGGGGGTCAAAGAAGAAGGGTAGAAATTGTAAGAGCGCTTATGCATAATCCCAAGCTTCTTTTATTGGACGAACCAACAGTTGGTGTAGATATAGAAAGTAGAAAACTTATTGTTAAACATGTAAAAAGTTTATGCAAAGAAAAGAAATTAGCTGTACTTTGGGCAACACATTTAATTGATGAAGTTGATCAAGATGGAAAACTTATCGTTTTACACCAAGGAAAAGTATTAGCCAATAATCTAGTAAAAAATATTTTGAAAAAAACAAAATCAAAGAATGTATCAAATGCATTTGATTATTTTACAAAAAATTAATTATGAGTATTTTTCAGTATTATCTGTGTTTTAAAGGAATTGTGTTTAGAGAGTCTCTAAGATTTTTTCATCAAAGAGAAAGGTTTTTTTCAGCTTTAGTTAGACCTTTAGTTTGGCTTGCAATATTTGCTGTGGGTTTCCGTTCTTTTCTTGGAGTAAGCAGACCATTAGGAGAACCAGAAAATTGGCCTTATCCAGTATCTTTAGTTCCATACGAACTTTATATAGCAGCAGGTTTAATAGCAATGATACAATTGTTTAACGGAATGCAAAGTTCTCTTTCAATGGTTTACGATAGAGAGATGGGAAGTATGCGGACTTTGCTTGTTAGTCCATTTCCAAGATCATTTTTATTAGTTTCAAAATTAGTAGCAGGTGTATCTGTAAGTATTCTTCAAGTTTTTGCTTTTTTAACAATTGCATTATTTTGGAATATTGAACCACCATTGATTGGTTACCTAACTGTTATTCCCGCACTTTTTTTATCTGGCATGATGTTGGGTGCTTTAGGAATGTTCTTATCATCTGCAATTAAACAATTAGAAAATTTTGCAGGAGTTATGAATTTTGTAA
>CAYXBD010000106.1:0-3246 GCA_964463275.1 uncultured Alphaproteobacteria bacterium
AAGAATTAGATAAAAAAAACGTTGTTAAAATCAAGGAAATTAAAAAATGAAAATTAATGATAGTACGCTAATTAGGTTTATTAATAATGATCTTTCCAGGTCAGAAAAAAATAAAATACAATTATTAATAAATAATAATCCAGAAATAAAATTTAGAGTTCAAGGATTAATAAATTTTAGATCTATGCTTAAAGAAGAATCTAGAACTAACAAAAAAATGAAAATGCCTGGAAGTTTATATGAAAAAATATCTGGTCAAAAAAATATTAAAAAAAGTTATATTTCAAATAATTTTAATAATTTTTATAAAATAGCTGCTGGTATTCTTGGTTTTGTTTCAATAGGATGGCTAATTACTATTACTATGTCAAATAAAACTTACTTATCACAAAAGAGTTATGTGCCAAATGAATATCATCATTCGTCTAAAATTTATTATACTAAATCAGAACGAGATCAGTTTCTTTCCAAATATGATAACTGTAAATCTGTTAAACAAAAAACGTTTGATGAAAACAATAAAGAAGTATTTCCTGTAATCTGCAAAATAGATTAATAAACCTTGGAATAAATTTCTAATAATTACGTTCTACTAACTATGAAAAAAAAATTAATATACCCTGTATATGCTATTCTTTTAGTTTTTCTTCTTTGTGTTGGTAAATTAGCAATTTCAAGAGAGAATTATGATGATTCTTCTCCTGGAACAAGATGGTTAGAAATTAACGACTATATTGGCGCAAGTAAAAATATTAAATTAAATGATCAATATAAAGCTGAAATTGTGCCAATTGAATTTGCTGAGGACATATCAATACCTGAATTACCAAATTTGCCAGATGTTCCTCTTACAGAAGAAGATAAATAAAATAGTTTGATTTTTTAATCTTTTATTATCAAATAAATAACATTCTTAAAATGAAGAAAGTTATTTATTTTATATCAGAAGATTGGGTTTTTTTAAATCATCGTCTAGAATTGGCAAAAAAAATTCAAAAAAAAGGTTACAAGGTAATATTAGTTACAAATATAACACATTACAAAAATCTGATTAAAAAAGAAAAAATAGAAGTTATTCCAATAAAAATTGAACGTGGAAGCTTAAATGTTAGAAAATCTATTAGAACAATTTATAAATTAAGCAAAATTTTTAAAAAGGTAAATCCTGATATTGTTCATAATTTTGGTTTACGACAAATTGTTCATGGCAATATTTCAGCACAACTTGCTGGAATAAATAAAACTTTTAATTCAATTATTGGATTAGGCAGTACATTTATTTCTCGTAATTTTTTTCTTAAATTTTTTATAACTAATTTATTACGATTTACTTTATTTTTTAAAAATTCACAAATCTTGGTTCAGAATAAAGATGATTATATTTTTTTTAAAAAAAAAATATGGACTAGAAAAAAAAATTTACATTTTAACACTGCGTCTGGAATAAATTTAAACAAATATAAAATTTCAAAAGAACCAAAAGGTAAAATAATATTTTTATTTGCATCAAGAATTTTGAAAGACAAAGGCATTGTGGAATTAATAGAAGCTTCAAAAAAACTTAGTAAAATTGCAAAAAATTTTGAATTGTATATCGCAGGAAATATTGATAGTCAGAATTCTTCCTCTTTTTCACTTGAAGAAATTAAATCTTGGGAAGCTTATAATTATTTAAAATATTTAGGGTATGTAAATGATATGAATGAACTATATAAAAAAGTTCATATTGCAATACTTCCTTCATATAGGGAAGGATTGCCAAAAGGTTTATTAGAGGCTGCGGCTTGCGGAAAGCCAATTATAACAACTAATGTTACTGGATGCAGAGATGTAGTTATAGATGGAAAAAACGGTATACTTGTAAATCCAAAAGATTCTGATGATTTATTTTTAGCAATGAAAAAAATGGTGAAAAATAAAAAAAATAGATTGTCTATGGGTAAAGAAGGAAGAAAGTTTATTAAAAAGAATTTTTTAATAGACAATACAGTCAAAAATTTAATTCATTTATATAAAAACTGTTAAAATTCTTTTAAGCTGCTTTTATTCTCATACTTGCGTTCACAGCTATGCATATTCTTGGATTATTTCCATGATATGTTCTAACGCCATGCCTTAAATAACTAGGAAAAAGATTCATTAAACCTGTTTTTGGTTTAATCAAATATTCCCCAGGTAATAAACCAGGGAAAAAAGACATCAAGTGTGATAAATTTGGATTAAAAGCCTCAAACAAACCGCATTTATTATCATCAAGTTCATCTCCTGCGTCAACATAATAAGTCCCTGACCATGTAGACATAGGGTGTATATGGGCAATGTTCGAATGTCCTTTTCTATTTACATTAGCCCAACCATAAATATGAAAATCCATTGGAAAAGTTTCTAAAAATTCTAGTTTTTTAGTTGAATGTTCTATTAATTTCAAAAACAAATTGTACAATTTTTCTATACTTTCACCACCCCATCGAAAAAAATCCCCTTCTGATTGCCAGCCGCCTTGATTACTTTTATTTGTTGTTGGAATTTCTTTTTCTTTTTTTAAAATAATTTCTTTTAACTCTTTGTTCATTTCATCAGTATTTGTTGTTTGGTATTGTGCAATAGGAATAGAAAATAAATTCTCATGACTTATTTTTTTTTCATCAAAATCAATTATTGGTTTATTATCGGACATCTAAAATAAACCTTGTATCAAACCTTTTTCATCAATATAAATTGACTCAGCAGCTGGAATTCTTGGTAAACCTGGCATTAACATAATATCGCCGCAAATAACAACAACAAATTCTGCTCCAGCAGAAACCCTTATTTCTCTAACTGGTAAATTATGTTCTTGTGGCAACCCTCCGTTTTCTGGATCAGCAGTAAAACTATATTGGGTCTTTGCAATACAAACTGGAAATTTTTCATATTTTGTTCCTTTAAGATCTTCAAGTTGTTTTTTTGCAGTAGTGCTAATTTCAAGTTCTTTTGCACCATAAATTTCAGTAGAAACTTTTTTAATTTTTTCTTCTAAAGATAAATTATCATCATATAAAGTTTTAAAATTTGATTTGGTTTTGTCTAATGTGTCCACAACTTCTTTAGCTAAATCTAGAGCGCCTTCCCCACCAAATTCCCAATGTTTACTTGTCACAGCTTTTATTCCAACTTTTTCGCAAACTTTTCTTACAACGCTCATTTCATCTTCTGTATCAGATATAAATGCGTTGATTCCAACAACAATAGGAACGCCATATTTTT
>CAYXBD010000107.1:0-3229 GCA_964463275.1 uncultured Alphaproteobacteria bacterium
ATTAATTTAATCATACCTTCTCTTGAATGATTGTCTTTCTTATTTTTTTTAAAATGTTCAGTTAAAGAGTTTATTCTTTTTGTTAATAAAGCTATTTGAACTTCAGAAGATCCCGTATCTTTAGTTTTTTTCTGAAATTCAGCTATAATTTTGTCTTTAGTTAAATTATTTTCCAACATATTTAATTTTATTTAAAACAGAATATATAGGTAAAAAATTATTTTTCCAATCATTCTTTTCATATAATCTCAAAAAATCTTTAATTGATATAGAGCTTTTTAAATTAAAAGGTTCTGACTCTATTCTTTTTAATTTAATAACATGGCCGTCCATATTTAATTTCTTACAAATATCTCTAACTAAACTTCTTACATAAAAACCTTTTCCACATTCAATTTCAAATTTTGTATAGTCATTTTTATTTATATTTTTTTGAACAACTCTAATTTTCTTTAAAAAAACTTTTTTAGGCTTCAATGAAAATTCTTTGCCATTTCTTGCTAATTCATAAGCCCTTTTTCCTTTTACTTTTACAGCAGAAAATTTTGGTGGAATTTGATTTTTTTCACCAATAAAATTTTTTAAAACAGAATTTAATTTAATTTTATCTAGTTTTTTATTTGATTTTGAAACAATTTTACCTTCAGCATCTTGAGTATCCGTTGAAATTCCCCACTTGATTGTAAAAATATACTTTTTCATACCATTCATTATGTATTCTACCATTTTTGTTGCTTTTCCCACTGCAAGAGCTAGAACTCCTGTTGCTAAAGGATCTAAAGTTCCAGCATGACCAATTTTTTTTACATTTAAAGTTTTTTTTATAATATTAACTACCTGTCTTGAAGTCATTCCTAAATCTTTATTAATAACCAACCATCCATTCAAATCATTATTTAATGAATTCATAAATTATAAATCTTTAAGTACTTTTGGTTCTTTTAAAATTTTTTCAATTTTACTGGCATATTCAAAACTATTATCAAATGAAAAATTTAAATCTGGAACATATCTTAAATTTAATTTTTCAGCAATTTCCTTTTTAAAAATAAATTTTTTTTCATTTAAATAATTAATGAAACTTTTTTTATTATCTCTAGAAATCACAAAAACATTTGCTTTCTTTAAATTTGGACTAACATTTACTTCAGTTACTGTAATTTGGGTTTTTCTTAATTTTTCATTTTCAAAATCACCCATTAGAATAATTTCAGAAATTAAATGTTTTAATTGCTGGCCAACTCTTAATTGTCTTTGTGTTTTTATATTATTTTTCATTTAAAAAAATTTGAATTTGAATTATAAGCTTCTTTTTTGTTCTTCTATAACATAAGATTCTAAAATATCATTTTGTTTGATATCTTGAAAATTTTCTAAAACCATACCACATTCACTTCCTTCTTTAACTTCAGCAGCTTCTTCTTTAAACTTTTTTAAACTATTCAATTTTCCGTCGTAAATCACTTTATTATCTCTTAGTAATCTAATTTTAGCAGTTTTCTCTATTTTACCTTCGATTACCTCACAACCTGCAATTTTTCCAATTTTAGACATCTTAAATATTTCTTTAATTTTAGCTTTTCCATTTAAAACTTCTTTTTTATCAGGAACTAAAAGACCGCTCATACTGTCTTTTATGTAATCAAGTAATTCATATATAACTGTAAAAAACTTAATATCTATTTTATCTCTTTTAGCTAAATCTCTAGCTAAAGTATTTGGTTTAACATTAAATCCAACTAAAATTACAGAGCTTTCCGATGCTACTGCAAGCGCAACATCTGATTGATTTATTTCTCCTACACCTTTATGAACAATTTTTATTTTTATTTCATCATTTTTAAATTTTTCTACACCATTAATAATTGCTTCTAAAGATCCTTGTACATCTGATTTTAAAATTAAGCCTAATTCTTTAATTTTTATATTACTTTTATCACTAAGTTTTTTTTCTAAACTTTCTTTTGTAAGTGGTTCAACCTGTCTAATTTTAGACCTATGTAATCTATAACTTGCTATTTCCTTTGCTTTTGCATCATTTTCAACAACATTAAACTCATCTCCTGCAAGTGGTACACCTGTTATACCTATTATTTCAACAGGTACCGATGGTTTTGCTTCAATTATCTTCTTACCTAAATCATCATTCATTGCTCTTACTTTTCCATAAGAAGGACCAGCAACAAAAATATCTCCAATTTTTAATGATCCTTCTTGAATCAAAACGGTTGCTGTAGATCCTTTTCCTTGTTGAACTTTTGATTCAACAATAATTCCACTGGCTTTTTTTGAAGGATTGGCTTTTAAATTTAAAATTTCTGCTTGTAATAAAATTGCTTCTTCAAGTTTTTCTAAATTTGTTTTTGACTTTGCAGATACCTCAACAAATAAATTTTTTCCTCCCATTTCTTCTGATAGAATTTCATGCTCCATTAATTGATTTTTTACATTTTGTGGGTTTGATTCATTTAGATCAATCTTATTTATACAAACAATAATTGGTACATTTGCAGCTTTTGCATGATTTATAGCTTCAATAGTTGTTTCTTTAACTCCATCATCTGCAGCAACTACTAAAATTACTATATCTGTAACTTTAGCTCCACGAGCTCTCATTGCAGTAAATGCTTCGTGTCCGGGAGTATCAAAAAATGTTATAAATTTTTTAGATTTTGACATGATTCTGTAAGCTCCAATATGCTGTGTTATACCTCCATGTTCTTTAGAAACAACGCTGCTTGAACGAAAAGCATCTAATAAAGTTGTTTTTCCGTGATCGACATGGCCCATAATTGTTACGATAGGGGCTCTATTTACTAAATCTTTTTTATCATCAACTTCTTTTTTTTTTAAATCCCCTTCTAGTTCAAAATCATCAACTCTTTTAACTTTATGTCCAAATTCTCCAGCTATAATTTCAGCTGTATCTGCATCTATATTTTGATTAATTGTAACCATAACACCATTTTTCATCAAAGCTTTCATAACATCAGAAGATTTCTCAGCCATTCTTTTTGCTAATTCTTGAACCGAAATAATCTCAGGAATTGTTACCTCTTTAATAATCTTTTTCTTTTCATCTTGTTGTTCAGTTAAATTATCTTTTGCACTAATTTTATTTTTAAAAGAAGGATGAAATCTTTTATTAATAGTTAATTTCTTTCTAGGTTGGTCAGAAATTTTTAATTTTTTTTCATCTTTATTAGTTTGAATAGTTTTTTCTTTATTT
>CAYXBD010000108.1:0-3220 GCA_964463275.1 uncultured Alphaproteobacteria bacterium
ATGCGTATGGATCTGTAGATGAAGCAAATGCAACTATAGGATTATCAATTCTAAGGACAAATACAAAAATAAAAAAAATACTTCAGATAATACAAAATGATTTATTTGATTTGGGAGCAGATTTATGCATACCTGATAAAAAAAATATTCAAAAACTTAAAATAACAAATGATCGCGTGGATTATATTGAAAAAAAAATTGATAGTTTTAATAAAGAATTAGCTCCTCTTAATTCATTTGTACTTCCAGGTGGTTCAAAATCATCAACTTATTTGCATATTGCAAGGACTGTAACAAGAAGAGCTGAAAGAAAAGTCGTTGCTCTTTCAAAAAACGAAAAGATTAACCCTGTAACAATTATATATTTAAATAGATTATCTGATTTGTTTTTTGTCCTTGCTAGATATACAAATAACAAAGGTAAAAAAGATATTCTTTGGAAACCAGGAAAAAATTTAAAAAAGAAATAAATTTGAATAAAATAAGTTTAAAAAAAATTTCACTTTTTCTACTTATTTTACTGCCATTTGCAATTATTGTTGGGCAAGCACCTTCTGATATAATTGTAAGTACGATTTCTATTTTATTTTTAGTTAATTCTATAATCCAAAAGGATTGGTCTTGGATAAAAATAAAATGGATAAAAATAATTTTTTTTTTATGGATTTATTTAATATTCGCAAGTTTTTTTGCTTTGGATATAAAAACAGCTTTAGAACATTCAGTTTTATTTCTACGTTTTTTTATTTTTGCAGTTGCTTTGCAATATTGGGTTTTAAATGACAAAAGATTTTTAACATATATTCTATATTCTGTTTCAGTTGCATTTATTTTTGTTTTTATTGATACATTTTATCAATTTTTACACTTTGATTTAATTAAAGGTTATGGCCCTGATATTTTAGGTTATTATTCTAATGATCATTTTAGATTAACAGGCCCTTTTAGAAGCAATATACCAGGTGCTTATTTATCTAAATTCTTTTTTATAGTTTTCTTATTTACTATTGTTAAATTAAAAAAATCAAAAAATGATAGTTTGTTATTTGTTCCTTTAGTGACACTAGGTTTTTTTTTAGTATTCTTAACAGGAGAAGCAATGTCTTTTGCTAGTATTGGATTAGGTTTACTAATTCTTTTTTTATTAGAAAAAAAATTTCGCAAAAAAATAATTTTTTCTTTGATTGTTTTATTTTGCTTAATTTTTCTTGCAGTAAAATTTAACCCTATATGGAATAAAATAGAAATAGTTGAAAAGAATCCATGGCATAACGGAACTATTTATCAAATTAATTTGCCTTGTAAGAATAATAAAAATGAAATTTGTAAACAAAAATTTGAGACTCAACCTTTTTTTTATGAGGTGCTTACTAATTTTTCAAAAAGTGCGTATGGGGAAACATATAATCAGGCTATAACTATATGGAAAGATCATCCTCTTTTTGGTATTGGTATAAAAAATTATACAAATGTATGTAAATCAGAAAAATATAAAGAAAATTTAAGATATTTTTTCTGCACAACACACCCACATAATTTTTACATTCAATGGTTGTTAGAAACGGGAATGCTGGGATTATTAGGATTTATAACTTTATTATTTATTTGGTTTAAATATTTTATTAAAGATATCAAAAAAAATATTAATCCATTAATTTACGCTCCGATATTAACCTTATTTGTTTTATTTTGGCCTATCATGTCTACAGGTAGTTTTTTTTCTAATAGAAATGCAACTATGAATTGGTTTATTATCGCTTTATGTTTAGCTATCACAAATTTAAGAAATAAAAAAGTTTAATTTTTTTTTAATTGAAATTGTGTTTTTAGAGTGTAAATATTTATGATCATGAAAATTTTAGTACCAGTAAAAAGAGTTGTAGATTATAACGTAAAAATTAAAGTAAAAAGTGATAATTCAGGAGTTGATTTAGAAAATACTAAAATGTCAATGAATCCATTCGATGAAATTGCAGTTGAAGAAGCTGTAAGATTAAAAGAAAAAAAAATATGTGATGAAATTATAGCAATATCTATTGGATCTGCAAAATCAGAAGAAACGTTAAGAACTGCACTTGCAGTCGGAGCTGATAAAGGAATTTTAATCGAAATTGAAGAAGAAGTTCAACCTCTAGAAGTAGCAAAGATTTTAAAAGAAATTATAAAAAAAAATAATCCGGATTTAGTATTAATGGGAAAGCAAGCAATTGATGATGATTCTAATCAAACCGGTCAAATGTTAGCTGCCTTGCTTGGTTGGCCACAAGGAACATTTGCTTCTAAATTAGAAATAAATGGAAAAAAAATAAATGTAACAAGAGAAATTGACGGAGGATTAGAAACACTTGGTATGGAATTACCAACAATTGTTACAACAGATTTAAGATTAAATGAACCTAGGTATGCATCATTACCAAATATTATGAAAGCAAAACAAAAACCTATAGAAAAAATAACCCCTAGTGATTTAAATATAGAAATTAAACAAAGACTAAAAATTTTAGAAGTTAAAGAACCTCCAAAAAAGGAAGCTGGCATAAAAGTAGATAGCGTTCAAGAACTTATATCTAAACTTCATGAAAAGGAAAAGGTAATTTAAAATGAGCGTACTAGTTCTTATTGAGCATGATAATCAAAATGTAAAAGGATCTTCATTAAACACTATAACTGCAGCAAAAAAGATTGATAAATCGGTACATGCAATTGTTTTAGGTGAAAATTGTTCAAAAGTAGCTGATCAAATAAGTAAATGTGAAGGAATAGAAGAAGTTTTTATTGTAGATAATAATATTTATAAAAATCATATAGCAGAAAATATTGCCCCTATAATAGTTGAATTAGCTAGTAAATATTCTCATATACTTGCACCTTCATCAACATTTGGAAAAAATATAATGCCAAGAATTGCTGCGCTCTTAGATGTGGCACAAATTTCAGATATTATATCCGTTGAAAGTAGTGATACTTTTATAAGACCAATCTACGCAGGAAATGCTAATTTGAAAATACAATCCACAGATAACAAAAAAATAATTACAGTTAGAACAACAAATTTTGTAGCTACAAAAACTGATGGAGGAAATGCAAAAATTACAAAAATTGATAAAAAAGAAGATGCGGGATTGTCTAAATTTGTTAAAAATGAATTAAACAAATCAGATAGACCTGAATTAACTGCAGCAGGCATTATTATTTCTGGAGGAAGAGGAATGGAAAGTGG
>CAYXBD010000109.1:0-3191 GCA_964463275.1 uncultured Alphaproteobacteria bacterium
AGCTTTGGTTGTTTCTTGTAATGATGCGCCAGATAAAACTGCACTTTTTATTGCAACATTATTTAAAACTCCAAGGTAGTTAGATTGTTTTGTTTGGATTGCCTCGCGATATACAACTTCATCTATTCGTCTTTGTTTAAATCTTTCCATATCTCTTTGAAGAAGTGCCATCTCTCTTGTTTTTCCACTTGCCTTTGCTGCTTCTATATCTTTTTTATACAAATCTACACGCCATACATTCCATTTTTTTTCGTTGTTGGCAATTTTATTGACCGCTTGTTCGTAGTTGAAATTCGTTCCTGCAATTTGTGCTTCAGCTGCCTTTACTGCAGCATTTGCACGTCGTACATCCCATTTACCCATTCCTGGTGTGCTCGCTATTGCTCTCAAATTTTCTAAGGTTGCTTGCTGTGCTGTTGCTGATGCCATTTTACTATTTGATACTAAGGATTGGCCAGCTGCAATTTCAGCATATTTAGCTTCCTTTACTGTAGCTTCTGCAGCTTGTATCTCTGCTTTACTTGCTCCTGGTGCTGACTCTACTGCTGCCAAATTTTCTCGGGCTACTACCCGTGCTGCTTTTGCTTTTGTATATGCGTTCGTTATTTCTTCAACATAAAGTAACTCAGGTCTTACCGCATCTGCGGTATATATTTTTGAATTTATAGAAAATTCTGAAAGAGGGTAAATAAATTTTTCTGCTTGATCTATTAACATTTTTTCATCAATAACTCTAACAAGACCATCATTAAAAACAATAATCGCTGTACCATCAAGTCTTTCGATTGATTGTATTACTTTTTCGTCAACTTTTAGACCAATATTTTTTGCAGTAGCCATAGCTAAATCTGCTTTTATATCAGTGAAATTTTTAATGTCTTGATTTAGTTTTGCTATTTGATTTGAAATTTGCGGTGTTTCAACTTCAATAGATTTAATCTCTTCATTTAAAGCACTTACTGTAGAATTTAACTCATTTGCTTGACTTTCAAAATTATTAATTTCTTCATTAAATTTTGATATTTGAGTTTCAAAATCTACTTTTAATTTATCTATTTCTGCAGATTTTGTTTCGGTTGTTTGTTCAATTTGATTTGAGAGCTCTGCAAAATCTTTATTGAACTGTTCATTTAAAGACACTTTTTGGTTTTCTAAAGTTTCGATTTGACTATTTAAAGGATCAATTTGTTTTTGAATTTCTGAAATTGATAAATTGTTATTTTTAATAATATCTTCTTTTGATTTTAATTCATTAGACAAGCTTGCAAGCTGTTGATTTATTTGGCTTTCAGAAGTTTTAAGATTACTTAATTCACTCTCAAGTTTATTAATATCAATATCAATGTTTTCAACTTCTGCTTTTTGTTCTGCAGTTAAGACACTTAATTCAGCTTTTACATTTGAATAACCGGTTAATTCCTCATTTATTTTTGAAATTTTATTAGAAAGATCTGGTTTTTCATTTTCTAAATTTAAAATTTCGTTATTTAGGCTTGAAATATTAACAGTTAATTTTTCGGTCTCTTTTTTATATCCATTAATTTGCTGATCAATTTCTGACATTTCTTTAGATAATTTATTTTCTAATTCTAAGGTTTTTTGAGTAATTTCTTCTGATTTTTTTGTATTTTGTGTAACTAGATTAATTTGATTTTGAATATTGTTATTTAAATCATTCTTTTTAGCCTCAAGTTCACTTATTTTATTATTAATTGGATCTAAATTTTTTTGAAGATCAGTTAATGATTTATTTTTCCCATTAATTAATGATTGTTTTGATGTTAAATCATTATTTAATTTTGAAATTTGATTCTTTAAATTTTGCTCTGAAGATTTTATAGAGCTAATTTCATTTTCTAATTCTGAAATATTGCTATTAATATTTGATAATTTAACATTATTAGTTTCTATTTCTGATTTTAAAGAATTTGCTTGTTTGCTTAGAGCATTAAATTTTGGATTATTATTTCCAAGAATATTTTTAAGTTCCCCCTCTACTTCTTGTCTTTGCGTTGTATTTAATTGTAAAGGATCTCTGTAGTAAGCATTCATATACTCATAATCATCGACGTAATCGTATTTTTTAGATCTTACTATTGCTGCGGCTTTTACATTTGTCATTTCCCAATAAGGACCAGTCATATACTCACTGACAGGTTTCTCTCCCATCTCAGCCATGGCTTTTAGGGCAGCGGTATAAGCTTCATAGTCGCTTCGTTCTCCTAAAGCTGCTCTCAATGCTGCACCTTGGTCACCTACTTCTATAGGCACACCACCAAACCAAATATCTGTATGGCCTATACCTGATAATACTTCATTTGCTCTTTGTCTTTTAGCTGAATCAAAAGAAGGAATTTTATCTAATATTTTATTTATATCATCTGCATAATTGTATCCTGCGTTTTTTGCGATTTCATTTTGTGTTATTTCATTAATACTAACTTTTGCATCTTCTACAGCTTTAATAACATTTTCTCTCATTTTTTTTTGTGCATCCCATTGAATTTGGGAAGTTTCTCTTTGAAGCTTGTTCATATCATTTTGAATATTCACCCATTCTTGTCTATTAGCTTCTGTCATATTTTTTACCCAATTTTCATAAGCAGGTTTAAAAGATTTGGATTTATTCTCGTATTCAAGTAATTTAGAAGTTAAATTAGCTTCATTTATAAGCTCATCATATTCCTTCGTTAAAAATTCATGTTCAGGCATTCCTTCCCATGTAGCAGCATATTTTAAAGTTCCAAGATTTAATGAACTTAATTGTTTTAAAGAAGATGTTTTTTCATTTATGATTTTATCAACTTGTTCTTTAATTTTTTGACCTTCTATGGCTATCATCGCTGCTTCTTGAATAGCTTTTTCTTCAGCAATCATTACATTGAGTTCTGCGTTACTTGGTACATCAACTACCCATTTAGGGTTCTTTGCTAATGCTTTTGTAATATCTTTAAGAATATTTTTTTGTGCATCCCAATCATCATTGTTTACAGCATTAATACTTTTTTGAATAAAATCATTTGAAAGACCTGCGTAAGTGGCATATTTTTCAATATCAAATGCTCTAGCTTTTTTAGGGTCAGCATCTAAAATTACACCCACCTCTCTCATTGCAAAATCTATTTCTTCAGCGGTATCACCAAGTGCACTATGATATCTTTGAAGTGCTTCTACCTCCAGATCAATAGATT
>CAYXBD010000110.1:0-3109 GCA_964463275.1 uncultured Alphaproteobacteria bacterium
TTATATGACCTAAATAATCTTCGATATTATTTCCAAATATCCAAAGATATGCCATGTTACCGATTAAATGCATCCAACTTCCATGTAAAAACATGGAAGAAAAAATTTTGTAAATATAAATTTCTGAAGGAACTAGACCAAAATCTTTTATTCCCATAAAAAAATCTTCAGGCAGTGAAATTTGCCACAAAAAAATCAAAATACATGAACCAAGAATCCCATATGTTATAAAAGGTTTTATTACAGTTGGATTTTCGTCACCTATTGGAAAAATATTCTTACCCTCTTAAAAAAAAATTAATTATTATTATATTGTACACGCCAAATAGTGTTACTAACATCATCTGAAATTAAAAGAGATCCATCATTGCTTATACCTAACCCAGCTGGTCGTCCGCAAACATTGGCTTGTTTATCTCCGGAAAACCAAAAACCAGTTACAAAAGATTCATAGTTACCAATAGGTTCATTATTTTTAAAAGGAATTCTGGCTACCATATAACCAGCTGGTCGACTCGAATTCCATGATCCGTGCAAAGCAACAAAGGCATTTCCGTAATATTCTTTTGGAAATTGTTTTTTATTATAAAAAATAAAATCTATTGGCCCTGAGTGTGATTTAAATAAAACATCAGGAACATTAACTAAAATTTTCTTAAAATTTTTCGGAATCTTTATTTTTGGTTGAATATTATTACCCAGATAGAAGTAAGGCCAACCAAAAAAATTATCTTGATTAATTTTTGAAAAATAATCAGGTACTAAATTATCACCCATTCCATCTCTTTCATTTACAACAGCAAAAAGTTTTTTGGTAATTGGATGAAAATCTAATCCAATAGGGTTTCTTATACCTGTTGCAAAATTTATTTGTTTATTAGTAATTAAATCTAATTGTTGAATTGTTGCTCTTGGATATTCTTCAATTTCGATATTACCCCTACTTCCGATAGCAATATACATTTTATTTTCTTTAATCGCTATATTTCTTGTCCAATGACCACTGCTATCTCCAAGAGCATTTGACTCTGTTACTTTTATTGCTTTACTTTTTTGAACTAAATGACCTGGTATATATGGAATTTTCCATACAAAATCTGTATCAGCAATATAAAGAAAATCATTATTTATATCTATGCCAAAAGGCTTGTTAAAACCCTTGGCAAAAATTTTTTCCATATCACTTTTACCATCTTTATCATTATCTCTCAGAATTTTAATATTACCCGTATATGATTCAACAATAAACACATCGCCATTGCTTGCTACTTTTATATTTCTCGGTCCGTCAAGATTTTTTGCGAATAAATTAACTTTAAAATTTTTGGGAGCTTTTAATGAACAAGAATTTTCACTAACAAAATTATAACTATTTGCTACACTTTTTGTTGCATAAGGTTCAGAAAGAGAGTTTATATCAATAAAATATTTTTCACCTGGAATTGGCAATGCAAAAACTGGCTGAAATATTAAAAAAATAAAAAAAATTTTAAGAAATAATAACCTCATCTCCATCCTTTATATTTTTTAATTTTTCAATATTCAGATTCGCATCACCCCAAATATTAGTCTTAGCAGCAAGTCTAATTTCAGTATCCCTTGAAATAGGTGTTTGGCCGTAACCAATAGCTATGCATTTACCTTCAACCCAATAAGCTATTTCTCCAACGTTTATTATATCTTTTGCATCACTTTCTAAATCTAAACTTTCTACAATAGGTATTTCAAAATATATTTCTTCCCCCCATGTTTTAATTATTGATTTAAAAGGCAAAATATTTTTAATAGCACTAGCAGTTTTAGTAGACCTTAGTTTAATATTAATTGTATAACTGGAAAATTTTAAATTTATATTATGCATAAACCTCTCATTAAATTAACGAACAAAAATTGGTTATTAGCAATAAATACACTTAAAAAAGAAGATATAATTTTAAAAAAAATAATCAATAGATATGGATCGGAAAAATTACAAAGTAAAAAGAATGCTTTTTTAACTTTAGCAAAATCAATAACAGGACAACAAATATCTATCAAAGCTGCAAACTCTATATGGCAAAAACTTGAAAAAAAATTAAAAAAAGCAAGTCCAGATAATATTTTAAAATTAAAAAAGAATGAAATAGCAAAATGTGGCTTCTCAAAACAAAAAGTAAATTATTTATTAAATCTAGCTAATTTCTTTAAAAAAAATAAAAATATAGAAAAAAAATGGAAAAGAATTGAAGATGAAAAAGTAATTGAGGATTTGGTAAAAATTAAGGGAATTGGTAGATGGACAGCGGAAATGTTTCTAATTTTTCACCTTTTACGACCTAATATTTTTCCTTCAGCTGATATAGGACTTCTAAGAGCTATATCTATTAATTACAATTTAAAATATCCTCCAAAAAAAGAGGAAATAGAAAAATTTAGAAAAAAGTGGAATCCGTGGTCAACGGTAGCAATATGGTATCTTTGGAGAAGCCTTGACCCAATACCTGTAAAATATTAATTATTTCTTTTATTTATAAAATTCTTTTAATTTCATTACTAAAAGAGAACTAGATAAAATAAGTGTTACAAAATTAGCTAATATTATCGCAATATCACTTTTTAATAGACCATAAATTAACCAAAAAGTTACACCTGAATTAAAAATTATAAGCCAAATAAGTGACAAATCTTTAACACTTTTTGCCCTCCAAGATTTAAGTACTTGAGGAACAAATGCTACTGTAGTTAAAAAACCTCCTAATAATCCAAAAAAATTAGTTGAATCTATCATAATTTATGGTGCCCTCCCCCGGACTTGAACCGGGACGGATCTTGCGATCCTCAGGATTTTAAGTCCTGTGCGTCTACCAATTCCGCCAGGAGGGCAATTATAAAAAAAATAATTTACATTATAATAAAAATAAAAAATTTAAAATAAACTTTATTTAGTAAATAAGGAGTTTTAAATATATAATTCTTTTTAAATTATGTTAAATAATTGTACGATTTGGATAGGGTTACCTGCGTTTAATGAAGAAAAAGCAATAGAAAAAGTATTAAGTTCTGTACTTAACTTAAAAAAAAAAATTAAAAAAATTAAAGTTATCATTTTAAATGATGGTTCAAAAGATAA
>CAYXBD010000111.1:0-3059 GCA_964463275.1 uncultured Alphaproteobacteria bacterium
GAAAGTTGTAGAAGAAACTGATCTAGCTAGAAAAATTATGTTCCAGTCAAAGAAAGATAATTCTTTACCAGTTGGATATGACTCTGGCTTAATTTCATTACATGAAAAAAAACCATTTGATGCTGAAAATGAAATAAAAGAAACATCTAAAATGATAAAAGATTCAAATTTTAGAATTCAAGTAAGCGATAAAGGAGTGCATTTGTATAATAGGGACGGGCATTATATAGAGCAAGACCCTTTTGCTTTTTTTCCAAAAATTAAATTAGAAGAAGATGGAGGACATGCTTTTTATATTGGCGTAGAAACAGCGAGGGCACATACAGCTTGGGAATTAGGAAAAAAATATGTTCAAGATGAAGAATTAAACTGGGGATGTGCTAGTAGAATAAAAAAATTTATAGATTTGACAAAATTTAAAGAACCAGGCCCAACGATGGATGCAAGACAAAAAATGAAACATGATTTAAGGAAGAAAAAAAGGAAAGTAAACTTTTAAGAATGATAAGAGAGTCAATAGTAATAACCACTGATTTAAAAAAAAAACCACATGTAGTTCCAATGGGGATTACTTTCAATAAAAAAAAACTATTTATTTCACCATTTATTCCATCTAAAACGTATTTAAATTTAAAAGAAAATCCTTATGCAGTAATTAATTTTACAGATGATGTAAATATTTTTGTAGATTCTTTACTAGGACAAAAGAATTTTAAGATTGAATCTACAAAAAAGATTAAAAGTTTTTATTTAAAGAATGCTCTTTCATATATAGAAGTAAAAGTAATTAAGTTTATAGAAAATAAAACTAGACCTAAGTTTGAATGTAAAATTTTAAAAGAAACTTCAATAGGTTCTTTCAAAGGTTTTAACAGAGCACAATTATCTGTTATTGAAGCAGCAATTTTAGTTAGCAGAATAGACATACTTCCAATGAAAAAAATAAAAAAGGAAATTAATTATTTAAAAATTGCAATTGATAAAACCGCAGGAAAAAATGAGAAAATTGCATGGAAAAAATTAATTAAAGAAATTAATAAAAAAAATGCCTAATTATTATAGAACAAAAATTTTAACAAGTATAAAATCATTAGATGAAATAAGTTTAGTTTTAAAAAAAGGTGTTGATATTATAGATTTTAAAAACCCCTCGCATGGAGCTCTAGGCGAAATACCAACAAACAAAATTAATTTTTTTTTAAAATCAATTCCTTCTAACCAATTAACAAGTGCCACAATAGGGGATGTTAATGATATAAAAACAATAAAAAAGAAAGTTACTAATTTATCAAAGACCGATGTTGATTTTATTAAAGTAGGTTTTTTTTTTGATAATGAAAAGATTAAGACTCTAAAAAATTTAAAAGATATAGTAAAAAATAAAAAAATAATAGCTGTACTTTTTGCTGATAACAAACCTAGTGTTAAAATTATTAGAGAAATAAAACAAGCTAGATTTGACGGAATATTAATAGATACCAAAAATAAAAAAAATGGTAATTTAAGAAATTATTTAAATATAAAGAAATTAGAAAATTTTATTAAAGCTTCAAAAAAAGAAAATTTAAGCATTGGTCTTGCAGGATCATTAAATATAAAAGATATTGATCCGTTATTAAAATTAGAGCCTGATTATTTAGGTTTCAGAGGTGCTCTTTGTATAGAAAAAAAAAGAAAAGAAAACATTAACGAGAATTTATTAAATAAAGTTGTATCAAGATTTAGATTTTTTTCTTTCCAAAAAGCTATTTAATATTAAAGCTACTGAAATAGCAGATTCACAATTAATAACTTTAATTTTTTTTATATGATTTATTTTAGAATAAAAAGAAAAATATTTTTTTTTATTATAAATTCTTTTTACTAAAAATTCACCTATTCCCGCTCCTATAATAGGAACTTTTTTCAAAAAATTCTTTTTTTCTATTTTATTAACAACTTTTTTTAAAATTTTTAAATGCTCATCTTCAATTTTATATGCAGTTTTTTTCCATTTTAAAAAATGATTTTTTTTGTAGTCTTTTCCAAATATTCTTGCAATTCTTCTTGCACTATCATGTTTATTTTTAGTTTTGTTATCTAAAGTTGGTAATAAATCAACAGTTCTTGGTATTTTATTTAGAACTCTATAAACGTCACTCAAATTAGCAAAATTTTCGTTTATTAAATTTTTTTTCTTTTCCACCGCTTGTATTGGGGTTCTTAAAACCCCTAAATAAATTAATTCACTTGATTTAAGTCTTTGATAATCATTTGTACCCTTAGAAATTATTTCTTTGTTTTTTATTGGTATAATATCTGTTGTAGTTGAACCTATATCTACCAAAATACAATTAGGAAAAAAATTAGAAATAAAACTAGCAGTAGCATGCCAATTCATAGAATTTAATTCAAAAGTTTTTTTTATAGCTGTTTTTTTTTTTAAAAAGTTTTTTTTACTATAAAAAAAAATATTTTTTTCTCCTAAAATTTTGGAAGATAAATTAACAATATGTTTTACTCCATTTTTCCTATCTGGAAATATATCAGATAATTCAGCTGTCATTGTTATTGCATGATAATTAGTTTTACCGAGTTTTTTTTTTATTAATTTAATTGATTTTTTTAGGTTGTTTATATTCTTCCATATAGGGCTATATATTTGTTCAGTTTTTGATGTTTTTTTTTTAAAATCAATCTTAGCAGCTTTAATATGAGCTCCGCCAATATCCCATCCAATAATTTTCATGATAAATAATTAATCATAATGTATTTAGAATTTTTTTTGCAGCATTAATTTTTAAATTTTTACTTATATTTTCGTAAGAAGTAGTAATTCTGGGATTTATATCTAAAAAAAATATTTTTTTATTAGAAATTATGAAATCTATACCAAAAAAACTATTCAAACCAGCAAGATTTTTATAAATATTTCTTATATTTTCTTTTATTTTTGTTTCGAAAGGAATTCTTTTTATAAATTTAGTTCCTTTAAAAACCATTTTTTTCTTTTCGTAGGAAATTTTTTGTTTATTAAAATTTAAAATAAATACTTTATTTTTTATTGGAATAACATTTGC
>CAYXBD010000112.1:0-2960 GCA_964463275.1 uncultured Alphaproteobacteria bacterium
AAGGCTAAGACTTATTTAAGTTTTCAAGATAATGTTTTAAAGCATTTCAGCAGATTATTAATTTATGACGAAAATCCAGATTCTTTATCTAAAGAAGAATTAATTAATGTAAAAAAAGAAATTGCAGAAAAATTATTAATAACTGATCAAAGACCTTGGATTACAATTCCTGATGCAATGAAAAAAATTGATGATTTGAGAGCCAAAGATGATACAGATAAAAACTTTTTAAATGATTATGATTTATTTATTCAAGATTTAGAATCTCAGCACAAAACAAATCTATAGTATTTTATAGAAAATAGACACAATTTTTGTAATATAATTACTTAAATTGTTAGATTCATTCATAAAAAAAATTAATATTCTTCAAATTACCTTTTTATCTTTTGTTTTAAGATTCTTCGGGCTTATTTTTTATAAAAACCAAAATTTACCAGATACTTATACCTATGAAAGAATAGGACAAGAAATATTTTCTGGAAGCGTAATACAAACCCCTTTACATATGCCTGGCTATGGGATTTGGATGTATTTATTAAATTTTGTAACTCAAAATTCTTATGGTGTTATTTTTGGCGATATACTGATTTCCTGTCTTACTGTCTATGTAATTTATTTATTAAGTATAGAAATTTTTAAATCAGAAATGATTGCAAAAATAGCAGCTATAATTTTTGCAGCATATCCTTTTTCTATTTTTTATTCATTTAATGCTGTTAGTGAAACTTTATTTATTTTTCTTTTATATTCATCTATTTTGATGTTTTACAGAAAAAAACTTTTATACGGGTATATCTTAATTATTCTAAGCATTTATGTTAAACCAACCGCTGATATATTTGCACCATTTTTGATACTGTGTTTTTGTTTTTTAATATACAAATACTCAAAAAAAGAAACATTACGCGAATTATTTATTTTTTATCTTTTATATTCTTTATTGTTGTCTCCGTGGTGGGCTCATAATTGGAATAAATATGATGGTTTCGTTAAACTCAATTTAGCTGGAGGGTACCATTTATATTCTGGAAATAATCCTGAGAATTTATCTGGAGGAGGTATCGGAGGCATTGATGTTAATCATGGATGGACTGATGAAGATATTGAAAAAAGAGGTATTGAGTTTGAAAAAAAGTTTAAAAGAGATGCGTTTAATTTTATTAAAGAAAATCCTAAAACATTTGTAAAACTATCAGTTATAAAATTTAAAAGGTTTTGGCAAATGTATCCTTATGCAGAGGAGTACAAAGGGATATCCTATAAAATACTATCTATTTTTTCCTATGGTTTGGTTTTAATATTTTCGATACTTTTTTTAATATCAAATTTTAAAAAATTTTTTTTAAGAATTTCTCCTTTAATTATTATTGTTTTTTTAACAACGATAATTCATTGCATTACGATTGCATCTGTAAGATATAGATTTCCTATAGAGCCTATATTAATAATATTTGCTTCATATTATATATTTGAGCGCTTTAAAGTAATAAAGAATTAATATTTTATAGAATGTAAAAACAAACCCCATGCAGGAGCTGTTTGTCCGGCAGCACCTCTTTTTTTAGCTTTTAAGATATTTTCAATATCTTTTGTATTCCATTTTCCTTTTCCAACCATCGCTAAACTACCCGCGATAATTCGACATTGATTCATTAAAAAAGATTTTGCTTGAATCCATATTTCAAGTTCTGATGATTTTCTGATTATTTTTATAGAATTTATAGTTTTGATAGGAGACTTTGCTTGGCATTCAGTCGAGCGAAAACTTGTAAAATTATGTTTTCCTATTAAAATTTTTGCTGCCTTTTTCATTAATTTATTATCTAATTTTTTTTTAACATGCCAGACCCTTTTGTTTTGAATGGCAGGAGCTGGTCGTCTATCAAGAATTTTATATAAATAAGTTCTTTCTTTAGCGTCAAATCTAGCATTAAAATTTTTTTTAATTTTTTGGCATTTTAAGACAGAGACATTGCATTTTTTATATAAATTTTTTATATGAAAATTTAACCCGTCTCTTATTGCATCTATTTTTATTTTTTTATCTAGATCAAAATGCGCTACTTGATTTAAAGCATGCACACCAGCGTCAGTTCGACCAGATCCATGGATTGTTTTTTTTTCACCTGATAATTTGTAAAGTGAATTTTCCAAAATTTCCTGTACAGAAAGACCGTTTATTTGTTTTTGCCAGCCAACTAAGCTTGTTCCATCATATTCAATATTTATTTTATATCGCGTCATTTTTTATTCAACTTTTTGGTTTATTTCAAAATGAAAACCTCTTAAGAATGTATGAATATCCATTTTAGTTGCACCTGATTTTTGTAAAATTGTAGGTTTAATTATATCTCCATTCCCACATGAGATTGAAAAATTTTTATCTACGATTAAACCAGGAGATTTATTTTTTGTTGAAGAAATATTTGCGTCAAAAATTTTTATTCTTTGTTTGTTTATTATTAACCATCCCCCAAATGCTTTTATTTGTCTTAATATTTCTTTTCCACTTTTGTTCCAATTAATTTTTGTTTCTTCTGTTTTAATTTTTTGTGCATAGGTTACTTTTGTTTCATCTTGGGATGTGGATTTAATTTCTTCTTCTTTTTCTATTTTCTTTAATATATCATTGATTAATTTTCCTCCAATATTAGCTAATTTGTCATGAATTTCTTGCGCATTATTATTTTCTTTTATTTCAATTTCTTTTTGTAGAATAATATTTCCTGCATCTAATTTTTCGTTCATTTGCATTATTGTAATACCAGTTTTTTTATCACCGGCTAAAATAGCACGCTGAATCGGCGCAGCCCCTCTCCAGGCTGGTAAAAGACTAGCGTGAATATTTAGTGCACCAAATTTAGGTATTGTTAAAACATCTTTTGGCAATATTATTCCAAAGGCTGCTACGACTAAAACATCACAATTTATTTTTTTTAAGCGATCAATTTCACTTT
>CAYXBD010000113.1:0-2861 GCA_964463275.1 uncultured Alphaproteobacteria bacterium
ACTCTTCTTTTTAATCCTTTAGCTTCTAAAAGATAATCAACAAAACCAAAAGCTTTACCGGTAGTAGCTACCATTAAATGTTTTGATTGTGAAAACTCTTTTATTGTTAATTGTTTTTTTTTAGATAATGGATGTCCTTTTCTCATAACACATACAAAATCTTCATCATATAAATGTTGTGATATAAAGTTTTCTGTTTCTTGTAATTGCTGGCCAGCAATTATAAAATCTATATTAGCCGCTTCCAGTTCTTTTAATAAATCAACATCTCCAAGTTGTTTAGATCTAACGTCTATATTTGGTGCTTCTTTTTCTAAAACTTCAGCCAATTTTGGAAACAATATAGAAGCAGTGTAATTTGAAATGGCAATATTAAACGCATCTGAAGAATTTTTTGGATCAAAGGATGTTGGGTCAAATGCATTCTCAACCAGATTTATTGCTTGGCGAATAGGAGGTGCTAATTCTAGAGCTCTCGCAGTTGGAACAACTCCATTAGGCGAGCGAACAAACAAATCATCTTTTGCAATATATCTTAATCTATTTAATGCATTGCTTACTGCTGGCTGGGTCATGCCAATTCTTTTTGCAGCCCTAGTAACATGTTTTTCACGCATTACAGCATCAAAAACAATTAATAAATTAAGATCAACAAGTGCGATATTCATCATTCACAGTATTAATGATGTACATACTAATAATAAATTTCATTAATTGTTATATAAGGATTACATTGTAGTTGTAAAGAACAAAAAGTTTATCCTCCCCCTTCTCCCTATAAAAAAAAAGCCCTAATTCAGGGCTTTTTTTCTTGTAAATTTTATTATTTATTATTGTTGAGAAGCTACTTTTAACTTGTTACCTTGCAACGCAAGTTTTTCAGAATGTGAATATAGATTGCCATCTGTATCTTTAGCTGTAATCTTTAAATTACCCCCATTACCCATTGGAAAATTAAATCTAAAAGTAGGATCTTGACTTATTGAAATATCAGATTCTAAAGCCATAACTACTTTATCATTATAAGTAACTTCAATATTTTCTACATAATAAGCTGGTATCATTTCTGTAGTTACTGGATGTGCTTGCAAACCATTAAATTGTGGGTGTGATATCATTATTTTTGCTTCTGCTGTACCATCTTTTTCTTCAATGTTTTTTACTTTTATTTTCATTTTACCTGAATTTGCAATCATTCCTGCCAAATCACCTAATGGTGGAGCAGCGCATCCGCCAGAAGCTTTTACAAAGTTTGCAGCCATAAAATAATCTCCTTTTTGTGTCTCAGCTATAACTCTTACATATGAATATGCATCCAGTCTAATTCTTGTTGCCAATTCAATTTGATCTAAGTTGTTAGAAAATTTAAAAGTTCCGGAATAAGGAGATGGGTTCATATCAATAATTAAATGCACTTTAGATATAGAATTGTCTTTAAGTTTTTGTGTTTTAAAACTTATAGGAACAAATGCTCCATCAGGAGCTCGTTTTGGTGTAGATAATTCAATTACTCCTTCCCCATTTTTTAATTCTTTATTTTCAAAAATTGATTCTTTAAGATCTAGCCATCTTCCTTCCATACATTCTTCACTTTTAGAGCAATACGCTTCATCTTCTGCTTGAAGGACTGAAACAGAAGAAAATAGTAAAAAAACAATATAAAATAAGTATCGGTACATAATCTTTTTATTTAATTAGAAAAATTCTAATATATTTATTATATAATTAACACAATATTTAAGTAAAGTTTTTTAATATTCCCACTCATATCTCATAAATGTTCTAACAACATTGCCTGGATTAACTCTGTCAAATAAAATCCATTTATCTTTTTCTGTTTGTGCTGCAATTTTTATAACTTTTTCAGCCGGCATATCTTTTTTTAAAGCATCGATAACGTCATCGTATAAAACTTGTAGGTATGTTCTTGTTTTTTTTAATGCGGTATTATCTTTTTGTATTTTCCCGTGACCTGGAACCATAATTTTAAAATCAACTTTTTCTATTTCATTTAATACTTTAATCCAATTTTTTACTAAACCATCCATAGTTGGAGCCCTTTCATCAGAAACTAAATCTCCAACAAAAAAAGTTTTTGTTTTTAAATCAAAAACTGACGCATCAGAATATGTGTGAGCGGTTGCATGAGAAGTTAATAACAATTTTCTGTTTCCTAAATCAATTGTTATTTCATTAGACAATTTTTTTACTTGGTCTGGTGAAGTTTCTGCAATAATTCTATGAGGAAAAATAATTCTCGTTCCCTTTACTTTATCACCTGCCTCAGAAACTTGTCTTATATATTGCGAACCTCTTTCTTGAAGTGCTTTTTTTAAATTAAAATGACCATAAATTATAGTTTCATCAGATATAAATGCTGTATTTCCAAAAATATGATCTTGATGAACGTGAGTATTAATCACATATTTAATTGGTTTTTTTGAAATTTTTTTGATTGCAAGTTTTAATGCTTCTCCCACCTGATGAGAACCTCCTGTATCTATTACAGCTATTGATTCGTCTCCTATAATAAAACCTAAATTTGCAATATCCCCGATATTGCTCCCTTCATATATATTTTCATGTTTTCCATAATGAACATAAACTCCGTCTGCTATTTTTTTAACATTTAAAGGCTTAATTTTATTTTCAGCAATTATTAATGAGGAAAATAAAAAAAAAAGAATAAAGATAAAAAAATTTTTTAACATTTAATTTTTTGAACCCATTGCCTCCGGTTTTAGAATTACCAATCTATTACCTGCATCTTCCCACAAGTCAGTTCCCGGATACAAAAAAATATTTGTATATCCCATTTTCACCAATCTTTCAGCTGCAATTTTTGCATAATAACCTCTTCT
>CAYXBD010000114.1:0-2861 GCA_964463275.1 uncultured Alphaproteobacteria bacterium
ATAAAACATCTATTGGATCTCTAATATTAGCAAAAACTATAATTCTTTTTGCTTTGATAATTTTTTGTTTTATCGGTTTACTAAGTATTTTCTATACAAATAAATTTGGAACTACTTTTGAGAATGCTTCTTTAATTGGATTTGCACTATTTACATTTTTAATAAGTTTATTTTTTATTGTACAAAGATATAAATTAACTTCAAAAATCCACAATGTTTTTAAAAATAAACTATCCCAAGAATTTAATAAATTTTTTAAACATCTACAGGAAACTGAGCATAAAATTGCAGAATTTTATAAAAAAACAAAAAAAGATTTCTTTAAAATTTTGTTTCTAAATTTATGTAATTGGTTCTTTGGTGCTTTTGAATTATATACAATTTTTTTTCTTTTAAATCAAAAAATTACTTTTTTAGAAGCAGTTGCTATTGAAACACTTGTGCAATTAGTTAGAGCAATGTTATTTTTTATACCATCTAATATTGGAACGCAAGAAGGTGTTTTTGTATTAGCTGTTAATGTATTAAAAGATTCTACTCCTTTAGGTTTGGCTGTTGCTATTATCAGAAGATTAAGAGAAGTAATATGGATAAGTATAGGATTGATACTAGGTTTTAATCAAAAAATAGATTTTAAAAAAATCAAAAGCAAATTATAATTTTTTTATTTTATAAAAAGAGATTAAAAGAGTTACTATTAAAAAAATAGGGGTACCAATATATGAAAAAAATAAAAATTCAGGAATTTTGTTTATAAAAGTTACAGGTATAATGATATATATTATATCTTCATGTTCAAAACCCAAAATATTATTTTGATGAATTGCTTCGCCTCCTTTTAATCTTTCTAAATAAAATCTAATAGTCATAATTAAAAAAACACATAACGCCGAAACATACGCATAATTTAATCCTAGGTTAAAATTTTTTTCAGCATAAAAACCTAAACCAATAAATAATGCAATATATGAAATACAAACACCAATATGATCTAAATAATGTCCAAAAACACTTGTTTTATTTAACTTTCTAGCAACTTCACCGTCAACATGATCAAAACAAGCAGCGAAAAAGAAAATTATAGAACCTATTTTTGCGTAAAATATATTTCCAGTTGAATAGAAAAAAGCGGCAGTTAAACCAAGTACAATCCCAACGATTGTAACAATATTTGGGTGGATGTTTAAAAAAATAAATGGCTTAGATAAGATTTCGGCAATTCGTTGATCCCAAGGTAAAGAAAAACTTAATTTTTTTATAATATTACTCATTAATTTTTTTTAAAATTTTCTTTTTTGCTAAAATTAAATCTTTTTTAAAATCTATTTCTATCCACGGTAAGTTTGTAATATTTTCAAAATTCATCAGAATTTTTTTTTCTTTAATTATTTTCTGAATTGAATCTTCATACATTGCGTTTGCATTATACTTCATTATCTTTTTTGATTCATTTAATAATTTAATTGATGATTTTTTTGAAAACTTAAAAAAACCAACAGACTCTCCCTGAAAATCAAAATCATCATTTACATTTTTACCAAAATCATAAATTTTATTGTTTTTAATACAAACTTTAACTGGCTCTTCTCCTAACTCAAATTCCTTATCAATTAAAAGACAATCTTTTTTTTTTGAATTAATTAATTTTTTTAAAATTTTTTTGTCATATAAAACATCTCCATCCATCAAAATTAATTCGCCGCTTTGATTAAAAAAGTTACTAGCGGAAATTAAAGAAATAATGCTTCCTAGTTTATATTTTGGATTTCTAAAGATATTAATTTTTTTTTTCTTATCTATTTCTTCAATATATTTAGTTAAATATTTTAATTTATACCCTACAACAATTCCAATTTTTTTTACTCCTAAACTTAAAAGATTGTCATAGTGTCTTTCTAGTAAACTTTTATTTCCAATTTTTAATAAGATTTTTGGTTCATTAACTTTTAATCTTTTACCGATTCCTGCTGCAAGTATTAATGCTTTCATTTATATTTAAAAATTATAAACAATAATTATGTCATATATTTGTAATATTTTTATATTTGTAATAGAATTCTAGAAAATGGCAATAATACATACAAAAGACATTGGTATTAAAAAATTATCTAAATCACAACTTTTAAAAAGAGAACTTAATAGTAAAGAATTATCATTCTTAATGGAAGCTCATAATGGTTTGACTGCAAAAATAGTTGAGGTAAGTGGATTCAAGGGAATATGGGCATCTGGGTTATCTATATCGACTGCCCTTGGTGTGAGAGATAGTAACGAAGCTTCATGGACGCAAATATTAGATGTTTTAGAATTTATGTCTGATGCAACAACAATACCCATACTTGTCGATGGTGATACTGGTTATGGAAATTTCAATAATTTTAGAAGACTTGTCTCTAAACTATGTCAAAGAAAAATTGCAGGTGTGTGTATAGAAGATAAACAATATCCTAAAACAAATTCTTTTGTAAAAAATTACCAAAAATTAGCAGACATTGATGAATTCTGCGGAAAAATAAAAGCAGGTAAAGACATTCAAGAAGATAATGATTTTTCTATTGTTGCAAGAGTTGAAGCACTAATAGCTGGATGGGGTATCGGAGAAGCTGTTAAAAGAGCAGAAGCATATTACAAAGCTGGAGCTGACGCGATACTTATTCATTCAAGCAAAGATAATGCAAATGAAATATTAAAATTTAAAAAAGAATGGGGGAATAGATCTCCTGTAGTTATTATTCCAACTACTTATCATAAAACTCCAACTAATATTTTTAAGAAAGCTGGTTTTTCTACTGTTATTTGGGCTAATCATTCTTTAAGAGCTTCAATTAAAGCAATTCAAGATGTAACAAATCATTTAATTA
>CAYXBD010000115.1:0-2850 GCA_964463275.1 uncultured Alphaproteobacteria bacterium
TATATCCCATTTTCACCAATCTTTCAGCTGCAATTTTTGCATAATAACCTCTTCTGCAAAAACAAACTATTTTTACATCTTTTTTTCCTTTTGTTAAGCGCTTTACAGTTTCTTGAAAATACTTTCTTAATTCAGGAGTTAAAACTTCTAAACCAGCATTTGGAATCCATTTGGCTCCAGATATAGAATATCGATGAGGAGGCATCCATTTTTTAGGATCTAATTTTTTTGGCTTGATATCTTTTTTCCAGAAGTCCAACAAAACAGCGCTCTTAGTTTTAACAATATTTAGCATATCATTTGTATCTAAAATTGTTATATTCTCTGAATGTTTTTCCCATTCTTTTAATTTTTTATCACTTTCCTTCGGGCTTTCGCTTTTTGCGTAATTAAAAAAAACAAATGAGAAAATTATCAGCAGTGCAAATGTTTTAAAATGTTGGATAAGAGACATAACTAAATATAAATATATTTCAATTAAAACACATAGTCAATTTAAGCAGATATGTGAAAAAAGTTGTGGATAACTTGTTAATTAGTTTTTTGTTAATTAATTGATTTAAAAGACTTTTTTTTTAATTCTTTCAAATATGTCAAAATTTAGACATAAATATGGCAAAATTATGGCAAATAGTGATTGACTAAATTTCCTTAGTTAGTAAATTACAAGGTGGCAAGAACTATTATGTTCCTTGCCAATTGTATATACATTTCATATTCGGGAGGAATCTTATTATATGAAACAATCACTTAAAATTGCTTTATTAGCTTCTTCAGCAATTGCTATTGCTTCTACAGCAAGTGCAAATTCTGGTCTTCAAAAGCTAATAAACAACGCAAACAATTGGGCACACCCAAATGGTAATTTTAGCTTGCACAGACATTCTTCGCTAAAACAAATCAACAAAAGCAATGTTAAAGATCTTAAAGTTGCTTGGACTTGGTCCACTGGTGTTCTTCGTGGTCACGAAGGTGGTCCTCTTGTAATTGGGGATACTCTGTACATTCATACAGCTTTCCCAAATAACGTTCATGCTATTGATTTGAACGAACCAGGTAGAATTATCTGGTCTTACTATCCTAAGCAAGACCCAGACGTTATCCCAGTTATGTGCTGTGATACTGTTAACAGAGGTCTTTCTTATGGTGATGGAAAAATCTTCCTTCAACAAGCAGATACTGTGTTAGTTGCTCTTGATGCTAAATCAGGAAAATTAGTTTGGTCTGCAACGAATGGAGACCCATCTGTAGCACAAACTAATACCAATGCACCTTTTGTCATGAAAGACAAAATTATCACTGGTATGTCTGGTGCTGAATTTGGTGTTCAAGCATGGATCAATGCTTATGACATCAAAACTGGTAAAAGAGTATGGCGTGGATATTCCATGGGTCCAGACTCTGATACTTTAATCGTACCTGGAAAAACAACTGGTAGTTGGGGCGGTAAATCTTGGGGAGTTAAACTTCCTAAAGATACAGGTACTGCAACTTGGGAAGGCGACCAATGGAAAATTGGTGGTGGTTCCGTATGGGGCTGGTGGCCATATGATAAAGCCAACAACTCACTTTACTACGGTAACGGAAACCCAAGTACTTGGAATCCTGTACAGCGTCCAGGTGACAACAAATGGTCCATGAGTACTTGGTCCAGAGATGTTGACACTGGTGCAGTTAACTGGGTAATGCAAATGACTCCACACGATGAATGGGACTATGATGGTATTAACGAACACATCATGTCTACTGTGAATGGCAAAAAAGCTATCACTCACTTTGATAGAAATGGTTTTGCTTACTCATGGGACAGAAAAACAGGTGAACCTCTAGTGATAGAGAAATATGATCCTGCTACTAACTGGTCCAGAGGCCAAAGCAAAAAAACTGGTCTTCATGATCGTGTTAAAAAGTACAGCACAGAAGCTGGTGGTGAAGATGTAAATACTAAAAACATCTGTCCTGCAGCTCTTGGTACTAAAGACCAACAACCTGCTGCTTATGATCCAAACACTGATACATTTGCAGTTCCTACAAATCATGTTTGTATGGACTATGAACCTTTCCGTGTTTCATACACAGCGGGACAACCTTATGTTGGTGCTACTTTGAGCATGTATCCTGCTCCAGGCGGTACTCACTTAGGTAACTTTATCAGCTGGGATCCTCATGCAGGTAAAATAAAATGGTCTAAAAAAGAGCCTTTCTCTGTATGGAGTGGAGCTCTTACAACTGGTGGTGGCGTATGGTTCTATGGAACTCTTGAAGGCTACATAAAAGGTGTTGATTCATCTAATGGAAAAACACTTTGGAAATTCCGTACACCTTCTGGAATCATCGGTAACGTTAACGGTTGGGCACATGGTGGTAAACAATACATCGGTGTGCTTTCAGGTGTTGGCGGTTGGGCCGGAATTGGTCTAGCAGCTGGTCTTACTGAAGATACAGCGGGTCTAGGTGCTGTGGGTGCATATAAAGCACTTCACAATTACACAAGACTTGGCGGTACATTGACTGTTTTCAGTCTTTAATATCGTTTAGTTAAGTTAAAAAAAAGCTCGGTGCATTTTTCCCGGGCTTTTTTTTTTAAAAAAAAAGATTGTTATTTGAAGAATAAAATTTATTATTTTTTTGTAGAGTTTTTAATTTAGGGAGGAAAAATGTTTTTACATTTCAATAAGTTTATAATTTCATCTTTAACTTTTTTTATTTTTATCTTTTTTTCTAACCAAGCATTAGCAGATCATCATGAATATGAATTTAGTCCTGAAAAACCTTATTATGTGATTGAAGATCCGAATGCTGAAGGTAGTGAAAAACAAGCAATAAATAAAGAGGCTTATTACGGATATA
>CAYXBD010000116.1:0-2842 GCA_964463275.1 uncultured Alphaproteobacteria bacterium
AGAACAAAAAAAAGAAATAAAGATGGAAGGTAAAAAAAGGAATAAATAGTTGCTATCGTTAATGAAATTACTGATCCTAAAGCAACATACTTTGTAAAAAAAACAATCATTAACCAAGAAAAAGTTGTTACAAAAAATATATGTCCAATTCCAGCATTAGTTAATGTGGATATAAAAAGAATTACCCCTAGCATTGTAGCAACGCCCTTGCCGCCTTTAAATTTTAACCATGGTGAAAATATATGTCCTAAAATAACTAAAGAACCAAGTATAGTTATTGACCATCTCCCACCAGAACCTTGCCAGAGCAATTCAAGGGCTAAAAAACCTTTACCAATATCAATTAAGAGAGTGAGCAAACCTAGTAGTTTACCACTATGTCTCAATACATTAGTTGCGCCTATATTTCCAGAGCCAACTTTTCTTATATCACCTTGTCCAAAATATTTATTTAGAAGATAGCCAGTTGGAATAGAGCCTATTAAAAAGGCTAATATAATATCAAGCAGCATAGGAAACTTCACCGCTGCAAATTGTTTTTATGACTTTTCCTTGAGATGGTTTTTTATCAAATGGTGAATTTTTAGATTTGCTTTTGAATTTTTTTACATCAACTACGAAAGGTTTATTTGGATCAAAAATTAAAAGATCAGCTTTGGATCCTATTGATAAAGTGCCATGTTCTAAATTTAAAATATCCGCAGGATTTTTTGTAAGTTTTTTAATTACATCTAACAAACTTAAAGATTTGTTGTGATAAAGTTCCAAACTTAAAGGTAATAGAGTTTCTAATCCTATAATTCCTTTTTCTGCATGATTGAATGGTAGTCTTTTGTTATCTTCATCTTGTGGAGTATGGTCACTTTGTACCGCATCTATAGTTCCATCTTTTAAACCATCTACTATTGCTAATCTATCTTTTTCAGATCTTAAAGGCGGAGATACTTTTGCAAAAGTTCTATAATCTTCCACGGCCATTTCGTTTAATGTAAAATATTGAGGAGATGTATCACAGGTAATTTTTAATCCTTTTTTCTTTGCATTTCTTATAGCCTCAACTGAAGCAGCTGTTGAAACACAAGATACATGGTATTTTGCACCCGTTGCTTCAACTAACCTTAAATCTCTTTCTATAGTAATAACTTCAGCTATAGAAGGAATTCCTGCAAGACCTAATCTAGTTGAAATTTCTCCTTCATTCATTACTCCATCATTGACTAGATTTTTATCTTCTGGAAACTGAATTACTAAAGAGTTAAAAGCTTTTGAATATTCCAAAGCCCTTTTTAAAACCGCAGAATTTTCAATTGATTTTGTTGCGTCTGTAAATCCTTTAACTCCTGCTTTTGTTAATAAACCCATTTCACATATATTCTTTCCATCAAAGTTTTTTGTTAGTGATCCATAAGTATAAAGATTCAACTTTGATACTTCTTTAGCTCTTCTTTGAATATATTCTGCAACTGATACATTATCTATTACAGGATCAGTATTAGGTAAACAAACAACTGTTGTAATTCCGCCTGCAAAAGCTGCTTCAGAACCACTTTTAATGCTTTCTTTATGCTCAGAAACTGGTTCTCCAAGGGAGACTCTCATGTCAATCAAACCAGGACATATATATAAATTTTTACAATCGTGAATATTAGTGTAATTTTTCGGTTTTTCTTTTTTATGAATATTCGGTCCGATATCTATAATTCTATCTTTTTCAATGATAATATCGCCAATAAATTCTTTATTTTTTTCTGGATCTAAAATTTTTCCATTTATATATGCTTCTTTCATTTATCTATCCCTACAGTTAACATTTCTAAACACGCCATTCTTACAGCAACCCCAATCTCGACTTGTTGATGAATTACACTTCTATCTAAATTATCAGCTAGAGAACTATCAATTTCTATCCCTCTATTCATAGGACCAGGATGCATAATTAGTGCGTCTTTTTTTGCTTTTTTCAATTTTTCATGATCAAGACCAAAAAATTTAAAATATTCTCTAGTTGACGGAACGTACAAACCTTTCATTCTTTCCATTTGAAGTCTAAGCATCATCACGATATCACAGTCTATAAGTCCTTTTTTCATATCAGTAAACACTTCGACTCCTAAATTTTCTATATTTTTTGGTACTAATGTTGGAGGCGCAATAATTTTTAATCTTGCACCTAGTTTAGATAAAAGCAAAATGTTTGATCTAGCAACTCTGCTATGTAGAACATCCCCGCATATTGCAATGTTTAAATCTTTAATTCTTTTTTTATTTCTTTTTATGGTTAATGCATCTAGTAATGCTTGGGTTGGGTGTTCATGTGTTCCATCACCAGCGTTAATTACTGCACAATTAACTTTTTTAGATAATAATTTTACAGCACCACTATCAGGATGTCTTACTATTAAAATATCTGCATGCATGGCATTTAATGTCATCGCTGTGTCAATTAACGTTTCACCCTTTTTGATCGCACTTGCCGATGCATTTATGCCAATACTATTGGCTCCTAATCTTTTTGCAGCAAGTTCAAAAGAAGTTTTAGTTCTTGTGGATGTTTCAAAGAATAATGTAATTACAGTAGCTCCTTTAAGAGTTTCTTCTATTTTACCTCTTTGTTTATTAGCTTCTGCGTAAAAGTTTGCTTTATTTAGTAAAATATCGATTTCAGGAATAGATAAATCTTCAACACTAAGTAAATGAGGTTTTAATAAAGCGCGCTTACTATCTTTTAAAAGCTTCATTAAAAGTTTAATATGGACCTAATTTTAGAAACATTCAAGTAAGTTTTTTATTTTTTTTAATTTTTTAAGAAATCTAAGAAAGACTGTAGAAAATAGCTTGCTGC
>CAYXBD010000117.1:0-2806 GCA_964463275.1 uncultured Alphaproteobacteria bacterium
ATGCAAGTGCCTTGTGTCTTAAATCTGGAAATAGTGTAATTTTAAAATGTGGTTCTGAAAGCTTAAACTCGTCTAAAGCATTGCTTAGTTGTTTGCATACAAGTTTAAAAAAATATAAATTGCCAACAAGCTGTGTTGAATTACTGGCAACATCGAGCAGAAAAGCTGTGGCAGATTTGTTAAAAATGGATGAACATATAGATGTGGTTATTCCAAGAGGTGGAAAATCACTTATAAAAGCAATTTCAAAAATAAGTAAAATTCCAGTCCTAAAACATCTTGATGGGATATGTCATACATATGTTGATAATGTCCCTAGCATATCAATGGTAAGAAGTGTAGTTTTAAATGCAAAAATGAGAAGAACTGGAATATGTGGAGCAACTGAAACTCTTTTGATAAATGAAACTGACCTTTTATTTAAACATCTCGTTTGGATACTCCACGATTTACAAGAAGCCGGTTGTGAAGTAAGAATAGATGAATCTTTTCATAGGGAATGTTTGGATATAAATGGAAAAAAATTTAAAAAAGCTACATCTAAAGATTGGGATACTGAATATTTATCACCAATTATATCTGTTAAGTTTGTTAAAGATGTAAAAGAAGCAATTGAACATATTAATCAGCATGGATCTAATCACACCGATGCAATAATTACATCAAATAAGAAAAATGCGGAATTATTTCTGAACAGAGTTGATAGTTCTATTGTAATGCATAATACATCTACACAATTTGCAGACGGGGGAGAATTTGGTATGGGTGCGGAAATTGGAATATCAACAGGAAAACTTCATGCAAGAGGGCCCGTTGGAGCAGATCAATTAACAACTTTTAAGTATGTAGTAAAAGGTCAAGGGCAATTAAGATCCTAAAAAATAAAAAAAAAATAAGAGTTGGGTTGTTGGGTGGTTCTTTTTACCCTCCACATTTAGGTCACGTCCAAATTTCAGAAGAGGCATTAAAAAAATTAAATCTAAATGAAGTCTGGTGGATAATTGCCCAAAAACATCCTGAAAAAGATTTTATAAACGAAAAAAATTTCTCACAAAGAATAAACGAAGCAAAAAAAGTTTTAAAAAATCCTAAGATAAAAATTGTTAAAAATTTAGATTATTGTGGCGATGAACATACATTTAATAATTTAAAAAAAATTTTAAAAGATTCAGAAGAAAAATCTTTTATTTATTTAATAGGAGCAGATAACTTGTTAAATTTTCATACCTGGTATAAATGGGAAGAAATTTTTCAACTAATGCCAATTGCTGTTTTTGACAGACCAAAATATAAAAATATTTCACTTTCAAGCAGATCGTCTAAAAAATTTAGGAAATTTAGATATTTGGAAAAATTATCTAAAAGATTACCTTTTTTAAAACCCCCTGCTTGGATTTATTTTCACGGGAGACAAAATTATGCCAAATCTAGTCTTATAAGAAGAAGAAGAAATGAAAATTAAAGAAAATTTAAAAAAAAATTTTGATTTAAAAATGTTGAAAGTTGTGAAACAGGTTCTTTTAGATGACAAAGTAATTGACTTAAAAATTATTGATATCAGAAAAAAATCTGCTTTTGCTGATTTTATTGTTTTAGGATCAGGGACATCAAATAGACACATTGTTAATATGGCAAAAAATGTAAAAGAAAAAATAAAAAAAATTTTTAATTTTAATGCATCCATAGAAGGGATGGAACAAAGTAATTGGATTTTAATAGATGCAACCTCAATTGTCGTAAATATTTTTAGGCCGGAAGCAAGGAAATTTTATAATCTAGAAAAAATATGGGATAATTAATTTCTTTAACCTTTAGGTCCGGCTTTTTTTATATTTGGAGATACTTTCTTAAACTTTTTAAAATTATCAACAAACATTTTAGCTAAACCTTTTGCGGCTTTATCATAAGCTTTTTTATTTTTCCAAGTTTTCTTAGGATCTAATATACTTAGTGGAACTCCAGTGCAACTTTTTGGAACATCTAAATTAAAAACTTTATTTCTTTCATAATTTACTTTTTCTAGACTTTGGTTTAAAACAGCTGTTATCATTTTTCTTGTATACTCAATTTTAAATCTTTTACCAACTCCGTACGGGCCCCCTGACCAACCAGTATTTACTAAATATACGCTAGTATTATATTTTACAATTCTTTCGCCTAACATTTTTGCATAAACTTCAGCAGGTCTTGGCATAAAAACTGAGCCGAAACAGTGAGAAAAAGTCGGTTGGGGTTCTATAATTCCTCTTTCTGTACCAGCAAGTTTACTTGTATAACCAGACATAAAATGATACATAGCGCCATCGGTTGTAAGTTTTGAAATTGGTGGTAAAACACCGAATGCATCTGCAGTTAAAAATATAATTGATTTTGGATGTCCAGCAACACTTGGAATAACAGCGCCAGGAATATAATTAAGTGGGTACACAACTCTAGTATTTTCTGTTAATGAATCATCGTCATAATCTGGGTTCATGGTCTTTGGATTTAAGACAACATTTTCTAATACTGCTCCATCTCTGACAGCGTCCCAAATTTGAGGTTCAGCTTTTCTGCTTAAATTAATTGTTTTTGCATAACATCCACCTTCAAAATTAAATATGCCTTTATCAGACCAGCCGTGCTCGTCATCTCCAATTAACATTCTTTTAGGATCAGCTGATAAAGTTGTTTTTCCTGTTCCAGATAAACCAAAAAATAATGCTGTATCTCCGTTAAGACCTAAATTAGCAGAACAATGCATCGGCATTATATCTTTTCCTGGTAAAATAAAATTTAAAACACCAAATATAGTTTTTTTATTTTC
>CAYXBD010000118.1:0-2789 GCA_964463275.1 uncultured Alphaproteobacteria bacterium
TTTTCTTTAAAATAATTTATAAAACTATTTTCAACTTTTAGTTTTGTAATTCCAAAAATAGTAATGACTATTAACAATCCGGAGAGTAATAAAATTTTATTACCATGATTTTTGGCTAAATAAGCTAATGCTCCAGTAAAGCGAGATTGTCCTTCATCATTAAACGAACTTTCTTTTTTTTCTAATAACAAAAGCATAGATGGAAATAATATAAAAGAAGTTAGAAAAGTTACACTTAAACCAATTGTCATCATCCAACCAAAATCAATTACAGGTTTTATTCCACTGAATACGAGCGATGTAAAAGCACAAATTGTTGTTAGCGCTGTATATAAGCATGGCCAAACCATCTTTTGTGTTGTTAAAAAAACAATTTCACTTTGCTTACTATTTGTCATTTCACTACATAGTTGTTTATATCGAACAGCTAAGTGAACATTCATAGCAATTGTTAAAATTAACATTAAAGAAATAAAATTGGACGATATTACAGTCACATCCCAATTTACAAAACCTAGAACTCCTACCATAATCAGTACAGCATAAAAACAATTTAATAAGGGGATAGCGACCCATCTAATTTCTCTAAAAACCACTACAAGAGTGATAACAATAAATAAAAAAACCCCGACACCAAAATTGATTAAGTCATTTTTTATAAATTCAATCATATCATCAGCAATCATTGGCACACCACCTAAGTGAATTTCTCCGGTACTAGAGAATTCTTTAATAATTTTTCTTATTTCACCAATATTTTTGTGATTAATTTTTTTTATGTTTGATTTTTTTTTGTCATAATCTAGAAGAATTGTTTTAAGCTCCTCTTTCTCTTCAGTTTTTAATTTTTCTTTAGCACGTAAATCATTTCTTTTTCTAAGTAATTCAATAAATTGTTCATCTCTTTTAAGATTTACAATCAATGAAGTTAATTGCCCATCTTCACTTACAATTAGATTCTTAAATATAGGGCTTTCTATAATTTCTTTTTTTGCAAGATTAATATCAATTCCTACGTCAGTAATTCTTTTTATTTTATCTTGATTAAGTTTTTTTAATGGAACATTTGCAGCTTTTAATAAAGGTAAATCAATTAAAGTAATTACTTCATGAACATTCTCTAAATTTTCAAGACTAGTTTTTAAATTTTTAATATTTTTAAATGAATTTTCTGAGAACAAATCCTCGTTTGGTTTATAGGTAATAATTACAAAATCTTTTGTATCATATCTATTTGTAATTTTACGAAAAATTTTAAGATCTTTATCATCTTCTAAGATTAAAGAGTCGGCTGATGCATCTAACTCAAAATTTTTTACATGTATTGCAAAAAATCCCAGAATTAATATTAAAAAAAGAATAATTCTAATTGGATAGCGAATAACTAGATTTTGATAAACTTTATTTATTATCGATGACATTACTTTTTTAAATTAAAGCAATTTTATATTTAAACAATATAGAATTTTTTATTCTTTATCAGCTATAGATTGGTTTTTAGATAGATTACTAAATTTTGTAGTTGATCCTTCAAAATGAAGAATAACTTTACCAATAGGTCCGTGTCTTTGTTTTGCAACTAGAACTTCAGCAACATTATGAATTTTTGCCATTTTTTCTTGCCATTTTTGATAATCCTCTGTTCCTGCTGACGGCTCTTTTCTTTCAGCATAATATTCTTCTCTATAAATAAACATAACAACATCAGCATCTTGTTCAATAGCTCCAGATTCTCTTAAATCTGATAATTGAGGCCTTTTATCGTCTCTTTGTTCGACCTGCCTAGATAATTGTGATAAACATAGCACCGGTATGTTTAATTCTTTTGCTAGAGCTTTTAAATTTCTAGTCATTTCTGCAATTTCTAAAACTCGATTATCTGGTCTTGATAAAGAAGGTCTAATTAATTGAAGATAATCAATCACTATGGCATCTAATCCGAATTTTCTTTTCAATCTCCTTGCCCTAGTTCTTAATGCTGAAATAGACAAATTTGGGCTATCATCAATATATAAAGATAAACTTTCTAATTTTTGACTTGATTTAACAATTTTTTGAAAATCATTAGAATTGAACTGACCTCTTCTTATTTTTTCCGATGAAATACTAGAATCCTCAGCAAGTATCCTAGTTGCGAGTTGTTCTGATGACATTTCTAAGGAAAAGAAACCAATAACATTTTTTTTGTTTTCATCATCCATAGAATTTGAATTTACCATTTTAAATGCGATGTTTGTCGCTAAAGCAGTTTTACCCATAGAAGGTCTTCCAGCAAGAATAAGTAAATCAGTTTTATGGAAACCGCCCAGTAATTGGTCTAAATCAGTAAATCCTGTAGGAATTCCTGAAAGTTGCCCATCTCTTTTATACGCAGATTCCGCACTACTAATAGCTTGTTTTAAAGATGTAGAAAATCTTTTGAAGTCTTGGTCTGTTTCACCACTTGATGATAGATTATATAATTTAGCCTCGGCTTTTTCAATAATGTCTGATGCGTTAGTTTCCACATCAAAAGAATTTGCTTCATTATTTACTTCATCTGCAATTTTAAGAATTTCTCTTCTTTGGTATAGATCATATATTTGTTTTCCATAATGTGCAGTATTTGAAAGTATCGTTGAATTTTTTGCTAGTTCTATTAAATATCTATCACCTCCTATTAATTCCATCTGATCTTTTTGCAAAAAATAATTTTTTAATGTTAAAGGATCTGCTAATTGATTTTTTTCAAGTAATTTTGAAATTGCTTCAAATATTTTTCCATTAATATCATCATAAAAATGTTCTGG
>CAYXBD010000119.1:0-2787 GCA_964463275.1 uncultured Alphaproteobacteria bacterium
AAAAACTGATTTAGTTGAATCTTTAAAAAATATTTTTTGAAAAAATCTAAAAAAAAATTATTACCTTTATTTTATAAAAAAAAACCTAGACGCTCTTTAAGTAAAAAGCAAAAAGAATTATTAAAATTTACATTACAAAAATTTTTATTTAAAAAAAAAAAAATTCAAAATAGTAAAAAGAATTTTTTAGAAATAGGTTTTGGATATGGAGAAAATGTAATAAATTTGTCTAAAAACAATACTGATAAATTGATTATCGGTTGCGAAGTTTATGAACCTGGTATAGCAAACTTAGTTACAAAAATTGAAAGTGAAAATTTAAAAAATATCTATATATTTCCAGAAAATATTTTTTCCTTGCTTAATAAGTTAAAAAAAAATTCAATTGAGAAAATTTTTATACTTTATCCAGACCCTTGGCCAAAAAAAAAACATTATAAAAGAAGATTAATATCGAGCGTTTTTTTGAACAAGATTTATAGAATTTTAAGAATAAACGGAATAGTTTTTGTATCTACTGATTCACAGGATTATTTAAGTGTAATTTTAAATGAGTTTTTAATAAACAAAAAATTTTTATGGGTTAATAAAAAGATTACAAATTGTTATAAAAGGCCAAAAGAGTTAATTGAGACCAAATATGAAAAGAAAGCAAATATTAAAAATAATAAAAAATATTTTTTAAAATTTAAAAAAATGTGTTGAACATTAATTTCAAAATATTAGATTATATATAGTTTATATATTCATTAATATTTTTTAAATGGGCTTTAAGCCCATTTTTTTTTAGTTTTTAAAATATGCTATTAGAAAATACAGAATTAATACAAACAGCAGAAATTATTGCGGAAGAAAAAGGTATAGAAAAAGAACTAGTTTTTCAAGCAATAGAAAAAGCTATATCAAAAGCTGGTAAAGTTAAATATGGAAATGATTATGACATTAGAGGTAGTATTGATAGAAAAACAGGAAAAATTAGTTTAGCAAGATATTTAGAAGTAAAAAAAGAAGTAGAAGATAATTTAATTGAAATAAATTTAAAAGATGCAAAAAAAAAACAAAAAGATATAAAAATTGGAGAATTTGTTATTGAAAAATTACCTGATATTGATATTGGAAGAATATCCGCACAAGTCGCAAAACAAGTTTTAATTCAAGATATAAAAGAAGCAGAGTCAGTTAAAAATTACGAATTATATAAAGATAAAGTTGGTGAAACTATGAGCGGGTTAGTTAAAAGAATGGAATTTGGAAATATAATTGTCGATCTTGGTAATGCAGAAGGAGTGATAAAAAAAGATGAAATGATTCCACGTGAAAATTTAAGAAGAGGAGATAGAGTTAAAACTTATCTATATAATGTTAGCCAAGATACTAAAGGTCCTCAGATTTTTTTATCTAGAACTCATCCGCAATTTTTAGCTAATTTATTTAAACAAGAAGTCCCTGAAATCAATGATGGTATTATTGAAATTAAATCTGTTGCTAGAGATCCAGGATCTAGAGCAAAAATCGCAGTTTGTTCTTCTGATAAAACAATAGATCCGGTAGGTGCATGTGTAGGAATGAGAGGTTCAAGAGTTCAAGCAGTTGTAACTGAATTACAAGGAGAAAAAATTGATATAGTTACTTGGTCTGAAGATAAAGCCACTTATATAGTAAATTCTCTAGCTCCGGCACAAATTAATAAAGTTATTTTCGAAGAGGACACTGAAAAAATTAAAGTAATTATACCTGAAGATCAGTTAAGTCTAGCAATTGGTAGAAAAGGGCAAAATGTTAGATTGGCTTCTATATTAACAAATTGTGAAATAGATATAATTGATGAAAAAGATGAAAAAAACAAAAGAAATGAAGAAATAAAAAAGATTTCTGAGACATTTATGAAAGAACTTGACGTAGATGAAGTGATAGCACACTTACTGGCGACAGAAGGATTTACATCAATTGAAGAAATAAGTCATGCTGTTGATACCGATTTTAAAGCAATTGAAGGATTTGATGAAAATCTTATAAAAGATCTTAAAGAGAGAGCTAAACAAAACATAGCCAAAAAAAAGGTTGAATTGGAAAAGAAGAAAATTGAATTAAATATTTCAAAAGATCTAGAAAGTATAAAAAAATTTGCATTAGCTGATTTGATAAAATTAGGTGAAAATAATATTAAAACTATGGATGACCTAGCTAATTTATCAAGCGATGAACTTATTGAAATGCTAGATGGAAATAAATTAAAAAAATCCGAAGCAGACGAGATAATAATGAAGGCAAGGGAAAGCTGGTTTAAAGAAGATAAAAAAAAAGATAAAAAAGAAGATAAAAAAAAAGATAAAAAAGAAGATAAAAAAGAAGATAAAAAAAAAGATAAAAAAGAAGATAAAAAGGAAGATAAAAAGGAATAGTTTTATGAGTAATAAAGATAGAAAAACAACTACAATAAAGCAAACTTTTTCATATGGTAAATCCAAGACTGTAACTGTAGAAGTAGTACAAAAAAAAAAAATAAATAAAGAAAAAACTATTCAAACTAATAAAAATGAAAAAAAATTAAAAATTTCTGACCAACCTAGAAAAAAATTAACTATTAATAAAAGATTTCATCCTTCTTTTAAAAATAAAATTTTTGAAAATAAAAAAAAAAAGGAAAAAGATAGTTTAATTGAAAAAAAAGATGAAAAGAAAAATCTTAAAGAGGTAACAATTCCTGAAATAATTTCGGTTCAAGAACTAGCAAAAAGAATGGCTGAAAAATCTTCTGATGTTATGAAAGCTCTGATGAAAAATGGG
>CAYXBD010000120.1:0-2777 GCA_964463275.1 uncultured Alphaproteobacteria bacterium
ATTTTTTTATTTCATTTTCTTTATTTTTAAAATTAATATCTGAATTAATTTTTTTATAAATTATTTTAATTTTTTTTTGACTTGAAAGTTTTTTTACTAATGCATCGATATCTTTTATATCTATATTAGGTTGTTTATTAGGATGAATAATTAAACCAGATGCTGGACATGGAGATAAAAAAGAAAAATCAAAACCATTGATTGGAGTTGCAACATTTATGAAACCAACTATTTCAGGTCTTCTCATTAATAATTGTGATCCAACCCAAGCACCAAAATCTATTCCCCCAATCCAACAATTATTTATGTCTTGATTTTGCTCTTGTAACCAATCAAGAGCTGTTGCAGCATCACTTAATTCTCCTAGCCCATCATCTTCTGGCGCACCATCAGATTTTTGTATACCACGAAAATTAATTTTTAAAGTTGAAAAATTATTATTTGAGAAACTTTCAAATAAAGAATTTACTATATTATTGTCTACAGAATTCTCAAGACAATTTCTTGGATGAAAAACTAAAGCAATATTTTCTGAATTCTCAGAATGTTTGTAAGATCCATGTAATTTACCTTGAGATCCATTTATTAATACTTCTGTCATATTCAAATATTAGATTTATAATAGATCATCTATTAAAAGCAATTAATAAAAAAAATATATTCATTAAATTAATTAATTAACTGGAAATTTTCCATAAAAATAAGTAAATAAATATATTATCAAATAGTTATTTAAAATAATTATGTTTTTAAAAGAGTTTAAAGAATTTTTAGATGTATACAAAAAGAAAGATCCTGCTTCAAGATCATACTTGGAGATAATAACTTGTTATCCAGGGGTTCACGTAATTTTTTTTCATAAAATATCAAATTTTTTTTGGAAATTAAAACTAAGGTTAATAGGAAGGATTGTATCAAATTTTTCAAGATTTCTTACTGGTATTGAAATTCATCCAGCAGTAAAAATTGGTAAGAACTTTTTTATTGATCATGGGATGGGAATAGTAATAGGAGAAACAACTGTTATTGGAGATAATGTAAGTATATATCAAGGTGTTACATTAGGTGGCACAAAATGGGAAAAAAAAAAAAGACATCCTAATATTTCTGATAATGTTGTAATTGGAGCAGGTGCAAAAGTTTTAGGACCTATTACAGTAGGTAAAAACTCAAAAATTGGTGCAAATTCAGTAGTAACAAGAAACGTACCGGCAAACACTGTAGTTGTTGGTATTCCAGCTCGAGTTATTGACAATCCAAGCGGTGATGGTTCCGGAATATAAATATTTATGATAAATAAAAATATTTATTTAGATAATCACTCTTCAACACAAATTGATAAACGAGTTTATAAAAAGATGGTGCCATTTTTAACAAATATCTTTGGAAATCCTCATTCCGAATCTCATTCTCATGGTTGGGTATCAAAAAAATTTATTGATTTATCTAGATTAAAAATAGCAAAAGCAATTAAAGCAAAAAAAGAAGAAATTTTTTTTACATCGGGAGCAACAGAATCAAATAACTTAGTTATAAAAGGACTAGCGTTTTCTCAAAAAAAAAAAAATCATATTATTACATGTGTTACAGAACATAAATGTATTTTAGAGTCCTGTAAATTCTTAGAAGCAATAGGTTATAAAATAACTTATCTAAAAATTAATAAATTTGGAGAATTAAATTTAAATGATTTAAAAAAAAGAATTAACAACAAAACTTTTTTAGTATCCATAATGCATGTTAATAATGAGATAGGAACTATTCATCCAATAAAAGAAATTGGTGAAATATGTAAAAAAGAAAGAATATTTTTTCATACAGATGCATCTCAATCTTTAGGAAAAATAAAATTGGATGTAAATTATTTAAATTTAGACTTTGCTAGTTTTTCTTCTCATAAAATTTATGGTCCTCAAGGTATTGGAGGTTTATTTATAAAAAAAAGTAAAGATGTTAAAATTACTCCTCTTTTATCGGGGGGCGGTCAACAAAATGGTTTAAGATCTGGTACTTTACCTACTGCTTTAAGTGTCGGTTTCGGCTACGCTGTAGAATTAGCAGAAAATGAAAGAATTAAGAATATGAAAAAAATTAAGAATTTAAAAAGAATTTTTTTAAACAAAATAAAAAAAAATAACGTTAAATTTATTTTAAATGGCAAGGATAGCGTTGATAATAATATTAATATAACCTTTCCTGATGTAGATGGTGATTTTTTGTTTTCAAAATTAGATAATATATCTATCTCCTCTGGTTCTGCATGCGGGTCGGGTTCAGGCGAACCATCTTATGTATTAAAAGAACTAGGGGTTAGTTTAAAGTATGCAAAATCCACTTTAAGAATTGGAATTGGTAAGAATAATACAGAAAATGAGATGCTATACCTTGGGTCAAAAATTTCAAAAATTTTAAAGAAGAATGGTTAAAATTAATTTTTTAGATAATAACAATAATTTGAAAGAGATTGAGGCTAATGAAAACTCTAGTTTACTTGAAGTATCAAAAAAAAATAATATCAATTTAGAAGGGTCGTGTGGGGGAGAAATGCTCTGCTCTACTTGCCATATATATATTTTATCTAACCACATTGATAAACTAAAAAAACAAAACGATGAAGAAAAAGAAATTTTAGCATTAACAAAAAATTTAAAAAAAAATTCAAGACTTGCATGTCAAATAAAAATAACAAATAAACTCAAAGGTTTAATATTTTCTGTTGCATAAAAATAATTTACTTGAAATCGTATATTTTTTTATACATTCTAACCATGAGGCGA
>CAYXBD010000121.1:0-2738 GCA_964463275.1 uncultured Alphaproteobacteria bacterium
ATTTCTTTAAGAAAAACGGGCAAAGACTCAACCTCTTTTTTTGCTGGAATAATTAAAGTTAAATCACGCATATCGAATATTCATTTTAGTTTTCAACAATTATAATTAATGGATTTATATGACTAAACACTAAAGGAATGTCAAGAAATTGATACCTTGGTTCAAACTTTTTTATTATTTGATTTTCTTTAAATAAATTTATTTCTTTAGGTTGTCTGAGGACCCTAATATCATAAGCACAATTCTCTTCTATTTTAATTTTATTAAAATTAATAGGAGGAAAGTCGAATGGACTAAAACTTTTTTTACAGATAGTCCTATTATTTTCAATAATATTATTATTAATCCATTTAGCAGAACTTAGTCTAGTTGAATAATTTAAATTATTTTCATCATAGTATGCAATCTTCAAGGGAATTGATTGTAAAATTGTTAAAGCAGCTATAAAAATAAAAATTTTTTCATTATTTTTTGATTTGTAAGCTAAATAAATTAAAGAAATCGTTAATAAATAAGGGATATATCTAAATTGAATATGCCAAGTATCGTAGCTAGATATTACAGCACCGATAAGAATTAAAAGAAAAATTCCAATTGATATTTTTTTATCATGCTTATTTGGGGATTTCTTTAAAATATAATAGAAAAAAGCTAAAGAGAATACTATCCCAAAACCTTGAATAAATGAATTTCTAAAAAAAAATAATGTATTTTTAAGATTTAGATCTTTAAGGATCCAAGTATATTCATTATAAGATTCATCAGCAAAACTTATAAAATTTATCAAGATGTAAGGATTTGTTAGAAAAAAAATAAATAAACTAGAAAATATCAGAAGAAAAAAATAATTTTTAAGCAGTTCTTTTTTTAAATTAAAAAAGATTAAAATAAAAACAAAAAGAAATGCAGGAAAGAATAATATACTAGAGCCAATTGCTAAACCTTGAAAAATTGAAACAAGAAATAAGTAAAAAATTTTTTTTTCCTTTATTATGTATTTTAAAGCAAAGTACACTGACAAATTAAACCATAACAAAGCATACCAATTAGGTTTTATGATTTGAGAATACATAATCGATGATGGAAAAAATAAATATATTGTTGTAAGGACTAAGGCGTAGTTCTTATTTGTTATTAGCTTTAGAGATTTATAAAGAACTAATGCTGAAAAAATAAAAAATAGTAAAACAAAAAGCCTTCCATTAGAATAAATATTATTCATTAAATTTTCATTATTAGTTATAGAATAAGAATTTATATCTTCAATTAAGCCAGTTTTAGTTAAAAAAAAGTAGTAAAAACCTAGAGGATAAATAAAACCGCCTCCATATTTGTAAATTTGAGGATCAAATTTTTTTTCATTTATATTTATTTTTGACAGAGCCATTATTGGAATCATTTCGTCAGCATTAACACTGTACAGCTTGTATCTATAACGCCATGACTCAGCATTATTTTTAATATTTTCTTTATTTTTAATTTCTTTTTTTTCAGTAAAATCTTTTATGGCTTTTTGATCGAGAGAAATATTTTTAAAATATTCTATGTCATTAATTTTAAATCCATAATCAAGTGTTGATAATTGAAAAAAAAAGTAAAATATCAATATAAAAAGTATAAAATAATTTTTTTTCATATGTGAGTATGTTACAAAAAAAAAATAAAAAAATAAAACCTTCATCAATCGGCGTATATGTCGGTTTGGATTTTGTTGGTGATGGTTTAATAAAATTACCTTTTATTAGATCTTTAAGACAGGTTTTTCCAAATTCTAAAATAACTTGGATAGCAGGGACACATAAAAGTGAATTTAATCGAACACTTGCTCCTTTGGTAAAAGGTTTATTAGATGAAGTGATTGAAGAGTCTAATGTTGGATTTATAGGCGTTAATGAAGCCAAAATATCTCAAAGGTTAAGTGATTTAACGAATCTTTTTAAACCGCCACTTAATTCTAGAGAATTTGATTTGTTGATTGACACCCAAACACATTTTCTTACTACTTTAATTGTTAGAACAATACGACATAAATTTTTTTTGTCGGGTTGTGCTAATTTTTATTTTTCAGATGTAAAACCGTCTTTTGGATTTAAAAGAGCATTAAATTTGTCACAAAGATTGGTTCAATTAGCCGAAATAGCATATGGAGAACAAATAAAAGTTCCCCCACCTCCCTTGCCTCTTGAAAGAAAATATAGAGAATTAGCAAAAGTTGCTTTACCTGAAAATAAAAATTACATAGGCTTTGCCCCAGGTGCTGGAGATACAAGAAAATGTTGGAAACTAGAAAATTTTATTAAAGTTGCTAAATATTTTTCAGAAAATAAAAGAATTCCAGTTTTTTTTTTAGGTCCCAAGGAAGAAAAATGGTTAAAAATAGTAAAAAAAATTGTCCCTAATTCATTATTCCCTGAATGGGGTAAATATAAAAAAGAAAGAATTTGTGGTCCGGCTTTTGTTATTGCTTTATCAGAGAGAATAAAATGTGCTTTAGCTAATGATAGTGGAACTGCTCACATGATAGATGCTGGTGGAGCACCGATAGTAAAAGTTTTTGGAAGAAGTTTACCCGGTAAATATACTGGTCTAACCCCGGGTTCTGTAAATATTGATTCAAGAGTTTTTGGTTCTACAGATATCAACATGATTACTCCAAATTATGTTATAAAAAAGATTGAAAAATATTTTATATGAAAAATGATGGAATTATAGTACCTGTCTCAAGCGGTGAGTTAATT
>CAYXBD010000122.1:0-2728 GCA_964463275.1 uncultured Alphaproteobacteria bacterium
TACCTAATACAGTTTTAGAAAAAATCTTTCCCATGATAGCAAAATCAAGAATATTCTTGTCATCACATTCAATATTTGCTCCCAAATCTAACATTACAGTCTCAGATTTCTTGGTTGGAAAGACGCTTGCTATTGCTGGTCTACTTATACCTTTTATTGTTTTCAATAAAACTGTTGAAATAACCATTAACGCTCCTGTGTTACCACTGCTAACTACTGCATTAGATGTGCCTGATTTAATAGACTCAATTGCTTTAAACATGCTTGATTTTCTATATTTTCTTAATGCATCAATTGGCTTCGTATCATTAGTTATTATTTGTTCAGTATTAACAACTTCAGAAATATTTAGAATTTTATTTTTTTCCAATAAAGGTGTTATTTTTTTCTTTTCACCAAAAAAAATAAATTTTATTTTTGATAACTTTTTTGAAGCTAAGAAAGCAGCTTTGATAATGGTGCTTGGGCCATAATCACCTCCCATAGCATCTATAGCAATTATGATTTCTCTAGAATTATTCACTGAACATTATTCTAATAAAGAATTTTATTTAGTTGGGTTAATAATTTTCTTTCCCCTATACTCACCTGTAGTTTTATCTATATGATGAGGTCTCCTTAACTCACCTGAATTTTTATCTTCAACATATTTAACAGTTGATAATTTTCTTTTTAAGTGTGAAACACGCATTTTTGACTTAGATTTTGAAGTTTTTTTTTTTGGTACAGCCATTTTTTTTAAAAATTAGAAGAATTTACAATTAGTATCATTTTAAAATAAAAAAACAAATAAATTATTTGCAATTAATAGTTATATAGGTCCTTTAAAAAAATTTTTACTAAAAATATCTTTTGAACTAGATATTTTTAATTTTTTATATTGTGAATTAATATAATTATAAAAATTATCTAAATTACGTTTTTTAACTTTATTTTTATAAACAAATTTTTTTATAAGTTTCTTTATATTTTTAAAATCTATTCTCACGGACTCCTCATATGATTTCATTCTAAATGAAAAGATTCTTGCTAAAGTTTTTACTTTTTTTCCAACAGATAAATCACCAATGCCAATTTCTCTTAGTGAATAATCTAAATATTCAAATAAATAATTACAAATTATTTGAATCTTGATTTTATTTACTTTTTCATTTTTTAGTCTTAAATATAATAGAAAGATTAAAATTAATATAATTTCATATCTTGCATAAAAAGATTCTGGTATTTTAAACTTTTTATTAAATGAAATAGAATTAGAAATTTTAATTATATTATTTAAAACGTCTTTTAGTTTTTTTGCATTATATTTTTTTTTTTTGAAAAAAATTTTTTTTATATTATTTATAATCATTATATACAATGGACTATTTAAAAATAATTTTAAAAATAATTTTTACTATACTTTTTTTTCAACTAAATTCATGCGGATTAAAAGTTGTTGAAAACCATGGTCATATATATGAGAAAAATATAGACTTTAATGAATTACAAATTGGAAAAACAACGAAAAAAGAAATTATTGAAACACTCGGATCTCCGTCAACAACAAGTAACTTTGACAAAGAACAAAGCTGGATTTATATAAGTTCTGAATTTAAAAAATATGTTTTTTTAGATGGTAAAAATACAGATCAAAAAATATTAATACTTTCTTTCAATGATGACACACTAAATGACAAAGAAATTTTATCAAAAAATGATATTAATAAGATTGAATTTGAAGAAACAGTAACAGATAGTAAAGGAAAAAGAATGAATTGGGTTAAACAATTTTTCACTAATTTAAATTCTAATCCCTATGGCACAAAAAAAAAATCAAAATAATGAAAAGATAAAATCTTGTTTAGTAAGCTATAAAACTTAATAATAATAAAGCAACAATATTCGTTATTTTTATCATTGGGTTAATCGCTGGGCCAGCAGTATCTTTATACGGATCACCAACAGTGTCCCCCGTTACAGCTGCTTTATGAGCTTCAGATCCCTTGCCCCCCAAATTACCATCTTCTATATATTTTTTCGCGTTATCCCATGCACCGCCACCTGCAGTCATTGAAATTGCAACAAAAAGTCCTGTTAAAATTATTCCTAGTAACATTGCACCTACTGATGCTAGAGCGGATCCTTGATCAGAAATTACTAAAATAAAAAAATATAAAATAATTGGAGATAATACAGGAAGTAATGATGGTATTATCATTTCTTTGATTGCTGTCCTTGTTAACATATCAACACACTTTCCGTATTCTGGTTTTGCCTTACCAGACATAATTCCTTTTATTTCGGAGAATTGTCTTCTAACTTCAATAACAACTGCGGAGCCAGCTCTTCCAACTGCTGTCATACCCATTGAAGCAAAAAGATATGGTAAAAGACCACCAAAAATTAAACCAACAACAACATATGGGTTTGATAAGCTAAAATCAATATTTGATACGTTAATAAGATTGCTTTCAATAAAATAATTCAGGTCAGCTGTATAAGTTGCAAACAAAACTAATGCTCCCAGTCCCGCTGATCCAATAGCGTATCCTTTAGTAATTGCTTTAGTTGTGTTACCAACAGCATCAAGAGCATCTGTAACTTTTCTAACATTTTTATCTAGTTTAGACATTTCTGCAATCCCTCCTGCATTATCAGTAACAGGCCCATATGCATCGAGTGCAACTACCATTCCCGCTAAAGCAAGCATTGCAGTAACTGAAATTGCAATACCAAATAAACCAGC
>CAYXBD010000123.1:0-2726 GCA_964463275.1 uncultured Alphaproteobacteria bacterium
ATTTAAAAGAAAATTCAAAAAAATTTTACTCAAATAAAAAAAAAAAAATTAATTTAATAATTTCTGGAATAGGAAAAAAAAGAGCAGAGAAAGCAACAATATACCTTGGTGAAAAGACTAATAATAATTCTTTTTTTTTAAATATAGGAATAGCAGGACATAAAAATTATAAATTAGGAGAAGTTATATTGATTTCAAAAATAACAGATAATAAGAACAAATATAGTTGGTATCCTACTTTACTTTGGAAAACAAAAATAAAAAAAGCTCCCTTAATAACTGTAGTATTTCCAAAAATAAGATATACAACTAATTCTCTTTATGATATGGAAGCAGCAGGTTTTTTTAAAGGAGCAAGAAATTTTGTAGGTCCTGAGAAAGTACAATGTATAAAAGTAGTTTCTGATAATAAAGATAGTTCTATATTGAATATCTCTTCGAAAAAAATTGAAAACTGGATCTATTCTAAAACTTCAATAATAAATAAATTAGTAAATGAATTTTTAAAAGTTTAATGATTGAAACAATTTATATTGAAAATCAAATAAGGCATCATCAAAGAACTGATGAAATTTTATCTAAATTTAAAAAAAAAATAGATATTGTTTACTGCGATCACTATGGAGAAATTTTTAATATCAAATCACAAAATTTTAGAATTCAAAAAAAAAAACCTTCACTCATATTAGCAAAAAAAATAGGTAAAAAAATCCACAATGTGCCTAATAGTTTTAATATTGGTGGTAAAAAAAATTATTATTTTTCTCACATGTTAAATTGTATTTATGACTGCGAGTATTGTTTTTTACAAGGAAAACATATGTCGGCACATTATCTTTTATTTGTAAACTACGAAGATTTTTTTATAGAAATAGAAAAAAAAATTAAACAAAATCATTTTGAAAAATCTTATTTTTTTTCTGGTTATGATTGTGATTCATTAGCATTTGATGGAATAACGAGTTTTGTTGAATCTTTCTTCCCAATTTTTGAAAAAAATAAAAATGGGATTTTAGAACTCAGAACAAAAAGTACACAAATACATAAAATATTAAAATATAAACCAATAGATAATTGTATAATTGCTTTTAGTTTTACACCTGAAAATATTTCAAAATTAGTTGAACACAAAGCACCTTCCGTAAAAAAAAAAATTATAGCTATGAAAAAATTAGCAAACGCAGGATGGAAATTGGGGTTAAGATTTGATCCTATTATTCCAGCTTGTAACTTTGCAAAAATTTATGAAAATCTTTTTAAAAATATTGCAGCAAATATTAATGAGAAGAATTTGCATTCTATTAGTTTTGGAATGATGCGTTTTCCAAAAAAAATGTTTAAAAAAATGAATAAAGAAAACCCAAATAAAACTTTTTTTTCATTACCATTTGAAAATAGAAAAGGTATTTATTCTTACAATAAAAAAATGGAAAAAAAATTAGAAAATATTATTGTTAATAAACTAATAAAATATATGAAGAATACGCCAATTTATAATTGTAAGATTTAAGTAATTGTTTAAATAATATTGATAGAGTTTTTTTATAAAATTATAATGTTAGATCATCTTTCAAAATTTTTAAATTTGGTAAATTTAGTATCTTTAACTAAAGTTTTAATTACAGCTTTAGTAATTGTCGTAGCTGCGGAAGTGGCAAAAAGGTCTTCACTATTAGCTGGTTTAATTGTTTCAATGCCTCTTATAACTGTATTGACGCTAATATGGCTTTATTGGGATACAAAAGATATTAAACAAGTATCAGATTTAACAAATAATACTTTGTTAATGATTTTACCTTCTTTAACTTTTTTTTTATTTTTTCCTATTTTATTAAAATTAAATCTTAATTTTGTTGGAGCAATGTTAATTGCAATTATATCTACAGCAATTTGTTATTGGGGATATACTATCTTTTTAAATAAGTTTTTTAATATTTCCTTATGAGTCAAGATTTTTTAAATAAGTTATTTTTAAAAGCTAGAAGTCACTATAGTTGGAAAAAAAAAAATATTGATGAACAAATTTTAAAAGATTTATATAATTTGGTAAAAAATTGTCCTACAAGTGCTAATTCTGAACCAATGAGGGTAGTTTTTTTAAAATCAAAGGAATCTAAAGAAAGAATAAAAGCGCATCTTAGCGAAGGAAATGTTGAAAAGACTATGACAGCGCCAATAGTTGCAATAATAGCTTATGACAGCAAGTTTTATGATCACTTGCCTAAATTATTTCCTCATAATCCAGGTATGAAAAAAGTTTTATCAAATCCACCAACTAAAGCAGAAACAACAGCATTTAGAAATTCAACTTTGCAAGGCGGTTATTTTATGTTAGCTGCAAGGGCTTTAGGACTAGATGTTGGTCCTATGTCAGGATTTGATAATGCAGGGGTAGATAAAGAATTTTTTTCCGATGGTGAATTTAAATCAAATTTTTTATGTAATTTAGGTTATGGAGATGAAACTAAATTACTTGATAGACTGCCACGATTTGAATTTTCTGAAGTTTGTAAAATTTTATAATTTTTTTATGAAACATTTTGTTGTTAAGTCAACAGGCCTATTTCCCATATGGGTTATATTATTTTCAATTTGGGCTTTTCTAGATCCTCAATATTGGTCAAATCTTAATTTTCTTATAATTCCTTTGTTAAGTTTAGTTATGTTCTCGATGGGATTAACTTTGGAGTTTAATGATTTTTATAGGATTTTTAAAAATTTTAAAA
>CAYXBD010000124.1:0-2717 GCA_964463275.1 uncultured Alphaproteobacteria bacterium
TTCCAACAAATGGTGCGTCTGGTCTTAATAATGGTACAGCTTGTCTCATCATATTTGATCCCATTAACGCTCTATTTGCATCATCATTTTCTAAAAATGGAATTAATGCACTTGCAACAGAAACTAATTGTTTTGGTGAAACATCCATATAATCTACAGATGACGGGTTAGCAATTAAAAAATCCCCTCCTTTTCTAGCACTTATCAATTGATCGATTATTTTTCCGTTTGTATCAATTTTAGTATTAGCTTGGGCAATTGTATATTTTTGTTCTTCGTCGGCTGCTAAAAAAACAATTTCTTCAGTAACTTTTTCATTAACAACTTTTCTATAAGGGCTTTCTATTAGTCCGTATTTATTTATTCTAGAATATGTTGCTAATGAATTAATTAAACCAATATTAGGCCCTTCAGGAGTTTCTACTGGACATATTCTGCCATAATGAGTCGGGTGAACATCTCTTACTTCAAAACCTGCTCTTTCTCTAGTTAATCCGCCTGGACCTAATGATGAGACTCTTCTTTTATGAGTAATTTCTGATAGTGGATTAGTTTGATCCATAAATTGTGATAATTGAGATGTTCCAAAAAATTCTCTAAGAATTGAAACTGCAGGTTTTGAATTAATTAAATCTTGCGCAGTTGCTGTAAAAATGTCAATAGATGACATTCTTTCTTTAATCGCCCTTTCCATTCTAACGAGACCAATTCTGTATTGATTTTCTATTAATTCTCCGACAGATCTGACTCTTCTATTACCTAGATGATCTATATCATCTTTATTTCCTTTTTTATCATTTAAAAGCAAAAGATGCTTTGCAATTTGTAAAATATCATTTGGAGTAAGAAAGTTTACTGTTTCATTAATATTTAATTCGCTTCTACTATTTAACTTATATCTTCCTACTTTAGATAAATCATATCTTTCAGGATTAAAAAAAAGATTATTAAAAAGATTCTCAGCTGCTTCCAAAGTAGGTGGCTCTCCTGGTCTAAGATTTTTATAAATATCTATTAATGATTCTTCTCTATTTAAATTTAAATCAGAATGAACAGTGTTTCTTAAAGCCGCTCCAACATTAACATGATCAACATTTAAAACTTTAATATTCTTAATTTTATTCTTTTTAAAATTTTCTATATCTTTCTCGTTTATTTCATCTCCAGCTTCAAAAAGAATTTCTCCAGTATTTTCATTAATAATGTCTTCTGCTAAATACTTGCCTGTAATTGCTTGATCACTTAAAAAAAATTCTTTCAATCCTTCTTTTTTAAGTTTTATTGCTTCATCAAACAAAATTTTTGATCCTGATTTTTTTTTAACTGTACGATTTTTTGCATCAACCAAATCAAAATTTATTCGTATATTATTAAAATGATTCTCATCAAATGAAGTTACCCAACCTTTATCAACTTCAGATAATTCAATATTTGAATAAAAAAAACTAAGTATATCCTCAGGTGTTCTGCTTTCTTTCTTTTTTTTTTTATTTTTGTCAGTTGAATTTTTTTCTAAAGCCATAAAAAAAGTGCTAGCTAGCATCTTTTTTTTTCTATCAATTCGAACATACATTACATCTTTTACATCAAATTCAAAATCTATCCAAGATCCTCTCATAGGTATAATTCTGGCAGAATATAATAATTTTCCAGAAGGATGTCCTTTGCCGTTATCGTGATCAAAAAAAACACCTGGGGATCTGTGCATTTGAGAAACTACAACTCTTTCAATACCATTAAAAACAAAAGTACCTCTGTCAGTCATTAAAGGTATATCTCCTAAATAAACTTCATCATCAACAGAATCTCTAAAAGTTTTTATATCCGGATTCTCTTCATCTATTTCGTATCGAAGTATCCTTAATGTGACTTTTAGAGGAGATGCATATGTAAAACCTCTTTGCTTACATTCATCCACATCATATTTTGGAGTTTCTAAACGATATTTAATAAATTCTAGAGTTGCTTTACCAGCGTAGTCTGTTATTGGAAATATTTCTTTTATAACTTGTTGTAAGCCAATATTTTCTCTTTTATTAGGTTCAAGTTTACTTTGCAAGAATTCTTCGTAGGATTTTTTTTGGACTTCAATTAAATTAGGAATATCCAAAATTTCTGGAATATTTCCAAATCTTTTTCTGAAACGTTTACGGGCTAGTAAATTTGTATCCATATATTTTGTAATATGGAGCTTATATTTCTCAGTAAAAAATTATTTTAATTCTACTTTTGCTCCAACAGCTTCAAGCTTTTTTTTTATTTCTTCAGCTTCTTCTTTTTTCACACCTTCTTTTAGCGGTTTTGGTGCGCTTTCAACCAAATCTTTTGCTTCTTTTAAGCCAAGTTCAGTAATCGCTCTAACTTCTTTAATTACATCTATTTTTTTATCTCCTGCTGCAGTTAACTCAATATTAACAACTCCGCCACCAGAATCTTCTTCTTCAACATCTCCTCCTGCAGGCGCGGCAGCTACAGCAGCAACAGGAGCGTTGGCTTCAACTCCCCATTTTTCCTCAAGTAATTTGCTTAATTCTGCAGCTTCTTTAACAGTTAGCTTAGATAAATCTTCAACAATTTTATTTAGAGTATCACTAGACATACTTACCTCAAACAAATTAACAATATTTTTACATTTTTCAACATTATTTTTACAAAGTTTTATTTATTTTCATTTCCTTCTTTTTTTTCTTCATTTTATTTAAATTCTGGCTTTTCAT
>CAYXBD010000125.1:0-2711 GCA_964463275.1 uncultured Alphaproteobacteria bacterium
CTTCATTAAAATACTTATTCATTTTTCCCTCAAGCATTTTCTCCTGAATAGACTGGTCTTTTTTACTTTTTTTTATTTCTTCAAGCTGGAACTCTTTTTCTTTATTTATTGTATCTTGGTCTATATCAGATGAAGTAATTGCAATTGGATTAGTTGCTGCTATGTGCATACATATTTTTTTTAAAAAATCAGTAATCTTAGAATATTCAATATCTGTTTTAATAGATACTAAAACACCTATTTTTCCCATATTATCTTTTTCAACATTGTGTATATATGTACCAACAAATCCATCATCACTATTAATGTAATCAGTTCTTCTAATTGATAAATTCTCTCCAATCTTAGAAATTAAATTAGTTAATGTGTCAGAAACATTATCTTTTGTTTTATTATATTGATTTTTCATTACTTTATCTAAATCACCTTTTTGCTCTAAATTTATTTTTGATATATTTGATACAAAAGATTGAAAATTATCATTTCTAGCAACAAAATCAGTTTCAGAATTTATTTCAACGATTCCTGCTTCTTTATTTGATTCATTTGTAGAAATTGCTACTAATCCTTCACTTGCATCCCTATCGCTTTTTTTTTGTGCAGATGAAATTCCTTTTTTTCGCAAACATTCTATTGCTTTATCAAAATCAGAATTTGTTTCATCTAAAGCATTTTTACAATCTAAAAAACCCGCTCCAGTGAGATCTCTTAATTTTTTGATGTCACTTGTAGAAATTTTATTCATTTACTTCTTTTTTTTTAATTCTTTTTTGACTTCTTTTTTTGTAGGAATTTCTATAGTATTTTTTTTTAAATTTTCTTTTAAATCAATTTTTTTTTTATTTTTTATTATTGATTTTGATATTAACGAACAAATTAGCTCAATTGATTTTCTTGAATCGTCATTTCCAGGAATTGGATAGTCTATTCCTTCCGGTGATGAATTTGTATCTAGTATTGCTATTACAGGTATTTTTAATTTATTTGCTTCGCTGACAGCTATTGCATCCTTGTTCACATCTACAACGAATATTGCTTGGGGAGTAGTTCCCATATCTTTTAGTCCACCTAAATATTTCTCGATTTTTTCAATTTGTCTATTCATTTGTAAAATCTCTTTCTTTTTAAGTCTGAGATTTGCATTGGATACTTTTTTATTAAGTGAGTTTAATGAAGTTAATGAATTTGAAATTGTAGACCAGTTAGTTAACATGCCTCCTAACCATCTTTTATTAACATAAAATTGTTTACATTCAACTGCATACTTCTTAACAATGTCGCTTGCTTGAGATTTGGTACCAATAAAAAGTATTAATCCATTTGTTTTTGATATATTTTCCACAAAAGAAAGTGCATTGTTTAACAAGGAAACAGTTTTTCTTAAATCAATAATATGTATATTATCTTGTGAACCGTAAATATATTTGTCCATATTAGGATTCCATTTATTTGTTTTATGGCCTAAATGCATGCCTGCTTCTAATAAATCTCTAAGTTTAAAGTTTACATTCATAATAAAATTAAATTAATTGAAAGTTTTATAACAAAAACTCATAATTACAAGAAAATTAATTTAAAAATTTAATATTCTCCGTTTTATTGTTTATTAAATTAAAAAAGTCATATCTTCCAGGAAGAGAAATATTTACCACTTTTCTATTTAACTCAACAAAAAGTTTAATTTCGGAACCAGTATCATTTCTATATTTGTTTAAATGATTTCTTAATTTCTTAATATCAATATTTTCATTTGCTAAAATCTTTATTTTTTTGTTACTTTCATTAAGAAATTGTCTTAATGTTATAATCTCTTGTACTCTTAAATTTATATTATTTTCTTTCTTAAGAACTTCTAAATTTAATAAAACTAAATCATGATTTTTGATTAATTCGTTTGATGAATTCAAAATATCTGAAAATACTATAGCTTCAAAATTTGCGGTAGTATCAGAAAATTGAACATAGGCATATTTATTTCCTTTTTTTGAAGTTCTTTCTTTTGAATCTGTAGGTAAGGCAGCAATTTTAAAAAATAACTTCTCTTCATTTCTAACATCAGCCATCTTTACTTCTATTTCTTTGAAAGTTAAAAAGTTATTTCTTTTCAAAAATATTTTAAAATCTTCAAGCGGGTGTTGTGTTAAATAAAAACCCAATGCTTCATATTCAAAATTCAATTTAGCAGATTTGCTCCATACCTTATTCTTAAAATTTAAATTTATTACATTGTTATCTTCTAAATTATCTGAGAATAAATTATTTTGATTAATATTTTTGGCATTATCTCTTATGATTTGGACAATTTTATCTATATTATTAAATAGATTAGACCTGTTATCATCAAGTTCATCAAATGATCCTGATTTAATTAAAAATTCTAATTGTCTTATATTTATATTTTCATCGTTCAATCTTTTACAAAAATCATTAATATCTTTAAATTTTCCTCTTTTTTCTCTTTCTTTAACAATTTTTGACGTACTACTTGAGCCAACATTTTTAAGCGCAGATAAACCGTATCTGATTCCCTTTTTATTTTTTTCATCTAGTTCAATAGTAAAAAAACTATCAGAGTAATTAATGTTTGGTTTTAATATTTCTATATTCATATTTTTAATATCATCTAGATATTTATTTATTTTGTCGGTATTATTTAATTCATAATTTATAGATGCTGTCATAAATTCAACTGGGAAATTTGCTTTTAAAAA
>CAYXBD010000126.1:0-2703 GCA_964463275.1 uncultured Alphaproteobacteria bacterium
TTACGACTAAAATACCAACGTTATTTAAAATATCCTTATAATCTTTTACGAATTTCTTTTTTTGATCTTTTTTCATTTGTTATCCTCATATAGGAAATTAAGTTTTTTTTAAAAACACCTACAATCTTTGAATAATTTTAGAAAATAATAAAAAAAAATAGATTAATCAAGAAAATTATTTAATATTTTCTATTCTTATACTTGGACCCATTGAAGTACTTAGATAAACTTTATTAATAAATTTACCTTTAATGCTATCAGGTTTTGATTTATTAACAGAATTAATAAATTCTTTAATATTTGAAACAAGATTTTCTTCTGTAAAACTTAACTTTCCAATACCGGCTTGCACTATAGCATTTTTTTCTGATTTGAACTGAATTTGTCCGTCTTTAATACTTTTTATAGTTTTAGACAAATCCTCTGTAACTGTTCCAGTTTTTGGATTAGGCATGATGCCTAAAGGTCCTAACTTTTCTCCTATTGCAGCTATATTTTTCATCATATCTGGAGTTGAAACTGCAACGTCAAAATTAATTTTTCCATCTTTTACATTTTTAATTAAATCTTCATTTCCTACAATATCTGCTCCTGCTTCTTTTGCTTCCTTTGCCTTATCTTCAGTTGCAAAAACTGCTACTATTATTTTTTTCCCTGTTCCGCCTGGTAATTGCACGAAACCTCTCGCTAACCCTTCTCCTTTGCTTTTTTCTTTATTAAGCATGACTGAAATATCTAATGTCTCATCAAATTTTACTCCTTTATTATTTTTAAAAGCTTTGATTGCATCGTTCAATGAAGTTGGTTTTATTTCAGAAATCTTTTTCTTATTTTCTAAGTGCCTTTTGCTTCTTTTTTTTGACATTATTATTTTTTATCCTCTTGTTGATCTTTTGATTCATCAGTACCATCAGTTTTTTCTGCACTTTTATCTTCAGTAGGAGTTGGTTTTATTAAAGTTGCTTTTTTTATTTCTTCATCAATTGACAATTTTCCACTTTCTATAACTTTATATCCCATTGATCTTGCTGTTCCTGCAATAATCTTTGCAGCTTGGTCAACATCTTTAGCATTAAGATCGTCCATTTTTTTTTTTGCTATTTCCTTTATTGTTGACATTGGAATTTGACAAATTATTTCTCTACCTGGATTTCTACTAGCTTTTGTTAAATTTGCAGCTTCCTTTAAAAAATGTGATGCGGGTGATTTCTTAACTGTAATTTGAAAAGTTTTATCTTTATAAACTGTAATTACACAAGGAATTGGCATGCCGGGCTTTTCTTTCTGTGTTTTAGCATTAAAAGCTTTACAAAATTCCATAATATTTAAACCTCTTTGGCCAATAGCTGGACCAACAGGAGGTGCAGGATTAGCTTGACCAGCAGGTATTTGCAATTTTATGTATCCGTCAATTTCTTTAGCCATATTATTTATATTATAAATATATTAAACTTTTTCTACTTGTGTATATTCTAATTCTACCGGTGTAGATCTGCCAAATATAGAAACAGAAATTTTTAATCTACCCCTTTCTTCATCTACTTCTTCAACCATTCCATTAAACGAAGCAAAAGGACCATCAATTACTTTTACTTGTTGTCCAACTTCATACACGTATTTTGGAGCAATGTATTCAATACTATCATCTGCTTTTTTTAGCATTTTCATAGCTTCGTTTTGAGATAGTGGAATAGGTTTATGATCATTTCCAGTAAATCCAGAAACTTTATTTGAATTTTTGACTAACTGCCAAGTTTGGTTATTCATTATCATTTTTATTAACATATAACCTGGAAAAAAATTTTTTTCAGAATTGATCTTCTTGCCTTTTTTTATTTCTATCACTTCTTGTTTTGGAATTTGAAAATCAAAAAAAAAGTGGTTTAAAGATGCTTTTCTAGCATTATCTTGAATTGTTTTTACTGCTTTTTCTTCAAAACCTGAAGCGGCGCCAACTATATACCATTTTGCATCAGGATCGTCTTTTTCATCATCTGTTAGTGTATCCTCATGTTTTTCTTCTATTTCTTCTGAGCTTTCTTCTGTTTTTTCTTCTTTTGCCTCTTCTTTTTGTTCTTTTATTTCTTCTGAGCTTTCTTCTGGTTTTTGTTCTTTTACTTCTTTTTCTCTTTGTTCTTCTAATTGATCATTAGAATCTTCTTTTTTCTGATCTATTTCAGTATTTTTTAAATCTTTATTTTCATCAATTTCTTGTATATCCATATTATTATCATCTGAGGATTTTTTTAATTCTTCTTTAGTATCATTATTTTTATTATCTTCAATCATTTTTAAAATATAAATTTTATAACTGTTGAAAAAAACCAATCAACAAATAAAAAAAATAGTGCAGCTAAAAAAACCATAAACAAAATCGATGCAGACGTCATCATTGTTTCTTTCTTCTTAGGCCACGTAACTTTAGAAACTTCCGATTTAGTTTCATTTATAAAATCATTAATCTTTTTTAACATAAAATCCTATATAATGGCAGGAGTGGAGGGACTTGAACCCGCAACCTCCGGTTTTGGAGACCGGCGCTCTACCAATTGAGCTACACTCCTAAAAATAGTTATATAAAATAACATAGTAATAAATTTAAAAATGTGGAATAAAAAAAAAACTAAATGAATTTATTATAACTTACTTTTTTGCTTTCTTGGCTTCTTTAGGCTTTGCATCACCCTTTGGTGGGGCTTGATC
>CAYXBD010000127.1:0-2689 GCA_964463275.1 uncultured Alphaproteobacteria bacterium
AAAAATATTTATATACATTAAAGGTTGTTAAGCCAGTAGTAGGTAGAAATAAAAGAGTATTTAATTCAACATTTATTAGGAAGAAACTCGAAACTGGAGAATATGATATTGTTAAGGAAATGTTAGGACGCAATTGGTTATTAGAAGGTAAAATTATTAAAGGAAGTGGTAGGGGAGTGAAATTAGGATATAGAACAGCGAATTTTGTTTTAAATGACTACATTTTACCTATGAAAGGTGTTTATGTAACTAAAAGTTATTTTGATACAAATAAAAAAAAAAAATATTTTGGATTAGCAAATATTGGAAACAGACCAACATTTAATGGAAAGAAAGTATTTTTTGAAAATCATTTTTTTAATCTCAAAAATATATTGTACGGAAAAAAAATATTTGTAGAACTATTAGGGTTTTTACGAAAAGAAAAAAAATTTGCTAATATTAAAGTATTAAAAAAACAAATAGAAAAAGATATTTTATTGGCAAAAAGAATTTTAAACAAAAATAAATGAATTATAAAAATACGCTTTTTTTACCGGAAACAGAATTTAGTATGAAAGCTAGTTTGCCTAATAACGAACCTAAGATTATTGAAAAATGGAAAAAAGAAAAACTATATGAAAAATTAAGAAATAAATTAAAAAAAAATAAAAAATTTACTTTGCATGACGGGCCTCCTTACGCAAATGGACACCTACACATGGGGCATGCATTAAATAAGATTTTAAAAGATATAGTTATTAGATCTAAACAAATGCAAGGTTTGAATGCTGCATTTGTACCGGGGTGGGACTGTCATGGCTTACCAATTGAGTGGGAGGTTGAACAAGAGTTAAGAAAAAAAGGTGATGATAAAAAAAAGATTTCTATTAAAGAGTTTCGAAACAAATGTCGTACATTTGCAGAACACTGGATAAAAATTCAAAGAGAAGAATTTAAACGTTTTGGTATCTTAGGTGATTGGGAAAACTATTACTCGACTATGTCTTATAAAGCAGAAGCTCAAATAGTTAGAGAAATAGGTAAATTTTTATTAAACGGCTCTCTTTATAAAGGTTCTAGACCTGTAATGTGGTCTGTAGTTGAAAAAACTGCATTGGCTGATGCAGAAGTAGAATACAAAGATAGATCTGATAATGCAATTTATGTTTTATTTCCAATTGATAAAACAAATTTAAAAATTGAAGATAAAAAAAATACTAATATTTTAATATGGACTACAACTCCTTGGACTATACCAGGTAATAGAGCTTTAGCTTTTAATAAAAATTTTTCTTATAGTTTAGTAAATGAAAGTTTATCTAATATTAATTTTATAATTGCAAGTGACCTAATAGATAAATTAAAAAAAGATACTGAATTAAATATAAATAAAATTAAAGATTTTACAGGTAAAGAACTTGTAAAAACTATTTGCAAGCATCCATTAAATGATTATGGATATAAATTTGAAGTTCCTTTATTAGCAGCAGATTTTGTTACAAAAATAGAAGGTACAGGAATTGTGCATATAGCACCAGGACACGGCATTGATGATTTTAATTTAGCAAAAAAAAATAATATTGATGTACCAAAAACTATTAATGAAAATGGAATTTATTACGAAGAAGTTCCTTTAATGAAGAACACACATGTTTTTAAAGCTGATGAAAAAGTTATTGAATTTTTAGAAAAAAATAAAAAACTTTTATATAAAACAAATGTTTTTCACAGTTATCCTCATTCATGGCGTTCAAAAAAACCATTAATTTATAGAAACACAACTCAATGGTTTATATCTTTGGAAAAAGAAAGTTTAAGAAAAAAAGCATTAGATGCTCTTAAAAAAATTGATTTTTTCCCTAAAAAAGGAAAAAACAGAATTACTTCTATGATAGAAGATAGGCCAGATTGGTGTATATCAAGACAAAGGTTTTGGGGAGTACCACTTCCTATATTTGTAAATAAAAAAACTAATGAGCCATTAATTGATAAAAATGTTATAGAAAATGTTGCTAAAATTTTTGAAAAAAAGGGAAGCGACTCATGGTTTGAGTTAGATCCGGGAGAATTTCTTGGAAAAGATTATAATAAAGACGATTTCATTCAGACTAAAGATGTAATAGAAGTTTGGTTCGATAGCGGATCAAGTCACACGTATGTTTTAGAAGATAGAAAAGATTTAGAATGGCCGGCAGACTTATATTTAGAAGGCTCGGATCAACACCGCGGGTGGTTTCATTCATCATTATTACAGTCATGTGGAACAAGGAATAAAGCACCATTTAAAAGTATTTTGTCGCATGGATTTGTTGTAGATGGAAAAGGAAAAAAAATGTCAAAATCAGAAGGAAATGTTATTTCTCCTAATGAAATTATTAATAAATATGGAACAGACATATTAAGATTGTGGGCAGTTGCCTCAGATTATTTTGAAGATATAAAGATAGATGAAAATATAATTAAGTCACAAGTTGATTCTTATAGAAGAATTCGAAATACATTTCGTTTTTTAATTGGAAATCTTAAAGGTTATGAAGATAAAGAAGAAATGGATTATAAAAATTTGCCAGATTTAGAGAAATATATTTTATTTAAAATATGGGAAATAAATAAAATTATAGAAAATTCTATTAAAGAAAATAATTATCATAAAATATATAAAGAATTACTTATTTTTTGTTCAAACGATTTATCTTCTTTTTATTTT
>CAYXBD010000128.1:0-2679 GCA_964463275.1 uncultured Alphaproteobacteria bacterium
TTTGGAGAAATTTTTCAACAGATTTTTGGGTTTCTTTTAAAGTATTTGGTTTTTTGCCTATAACCATAATATTTATGATATTACAAAATAACCTAATGAAGAAATATTCAATTAAATGATTTTTTTAGAAACGATAACTATAAACAATTCCAAAGGTATCTAAGCCTTCATTCGTATCTTCGCCCCAAAGATTTGCATTTGAAATATGGTCAAATCTTAATGAAATAGAGTCCTTACCGTAAAAATTCCAACCTAGTTCCATAGCTTCGCGGAATAATAAACTCGATCCTAATTCTTTTTTATCTGTTTTAACATTATTTGCACTATGAATTTTATCGCCATTATGATAAGACATGCCCCAACTAAAATTAAAAAACATTCTTTTTGGTAATTTATAGTCCCATGTAACGCCTGCATATGCTTGGCTTGTATCGCCGCCCATGTTAATTGTTGCTCCAACATGTGGTCTTGGTTTACCTAACCAAAAAAGATTATAATTTATTTCTCTAAAAAGAAATTCAAATGTAGAATCTAATCCTCCTTCTTTTTGTCTTCCAAAAATACCGGCATCATGAGCTACAACTCCTGTTTTTACTTCAGTAATGAAAGAGGTGTTGCCTTTATTATCAAACGCATAGATGTTTCCTGTTATAATTGCAAATACAAGAGTTAACAAAAATATCTTCAATATATTGAACATTAAATAAATTATAAAAAAATTAATATCTAGTTACAAGAAAATACTCAATTAAAGAGTTTCTTATATAAAACTTAATTTTAACCAATCTGCCTTTCTCGTCATACCAAACATCAGTATTTATTTTCTTTCCATTTGGTTTATTTTGCCTTCCCAAAATTCTATATTTTTGTGCAAAAATAGTATTATTTAATGTTTTAATTTCCTCAAAACCTTTTTTTTCAACATTTATCAACCTTTCTTTTCCATGTTGGCTATCAATTAATATTTTCTTTTTAAACCAGTTTTGATGCCAATATGAAGTGATTAAACTGTTACCTTCTACCATAAAAACTTTTCCTCTAGATTTTATCTCTATTTTTGAACCATTTCTTTTTGCTGAAAATTCAAAATTTCTAGCATTTTTTCTTGTACTGGTTTTTGCTTCAATAAGTTGATTATTGGCCCAAATTTCTTTACTTTTGTGAAAGTACTTAAAAACTGGTATTATTCCAAATTTAACAACCATCTCAATTTGTGTATTTACAACAATTTTATCTCCTATATTTTGGAAAGATAACCTATGAAAACCTATTTTTTTATTATTACGAAAAATTTCAAATTCATGGATAGGTTTGTAATTAAAACAAAAAACACTTTCAGAATAAAAGAAAAAAATAAGAAAAAGAAAGATTTTAATTGGATTTTTTATCACTCAATAAAATATAAATATTAAAGTTAATTATCATGAAATATAAACAAATTAACAAACAAAATATATGGGCTGAAAAACTCTCAAATAAAAACTTTGAGAAGTCACCGTGTTTATTTTTAGATAGAGATGGAGTTTTAATTGATTGGAAAGATTATACTATGAAAACAAAAGATGCAAAAATAATAAATGGGTCCAACAAAATTATTAAAGAATGTAATAAAAAAAAAATTCCTGTTATATTAATTACCAATCAAGGAGGGATAGGGCTTGGTCTACATACTTGGGATAGTTTTGCAAAAATTCAAAAAAAAATCGTTACTCAATTATCAAATAAAAATGCAAAAATTGATGGAGTAATAGCATGTCCCCATCACCCGTTGGGGAGGGGGAAATACAAACACAAAAACCATCCTTGTAGAAAGCCTAACGGAGGTATGTTTTTAGTAGCAAAAAAACTATTTAAAATTGACTTAAAAAAATCCTGGATGGTTGGAGATAAAATTAATGATTTAAAAGCTGCAAACTCTAAAGGTTTAAAAAAAGGTTTTCTTGTTCTCACAGGATATGGAAAAGAAGAAGAAGAAAAAATAAATTTTTTGCCTAAAAATTTTATTAAAATAAAATTACTTTCATCTATTAAAAACTTAAAAGTAAATTTTTAAAGAATTATATATTCTATATTTTTTGGTAATTTTTTATTTTTCCAAATTGCTTTTACATCAAAAATTTTTCCATTTTTATTTAATTTTTTTTTAAAAAAAGAATAATTTAATTTTTTATAATTATCGTGTGCTACTGCTAATATAATCGTATCATACTTATCTTTTTTAGATAGAGGAGTCAGGTTTAAATTCATTTTTTTTACTTCATTTTCGTGTGCGCATACATCATTTACAAAAATTTTATGGCCTTTTTTCTTTAATGATTTTATTAAATCTAGAACTTTCGTATTTCTTAAATCGCTTACATTCTCTTTAAAAGTTAAACCTAAAACTAAAATTTTATTTCTTTTACTGATACAATTATTTATGTATTGAGCCAAAAATATAGGAAAATCATTATTAACTTTTCTTCCAGAAAGAATTAAATTTGATCCTGTTTTTTTCTTTTTTGCTAAATAAGATAAATAATATGGATCAACCCCTATACAATGTCCGCCAACGAAGCCAGGTTGAAAATTTAAAAAATTCCATTTTGTTTTAGCTGTCTTTAAAACATCAAAAATATTTATATTAATTTTTTTAAAAAGTTTTGTAATTTCATTTATAAAAGCAACATTTATATCTCT
>CAYXBD010000129.1:0-2643 GCA_964463275.1 uncultured Alphaproteobacteria bacterium
CAAATTAAAAGTATAGGGCCAAGATATTGTCCATCAATAGAAGATAAAATTGTTAGATTTAAAGATAAAAAACAACACCATATTTTTTTAGAACCTGAGGGTTTAAATTCAGCTGTTATATATCCAAATGGCATTTCAACGTCTCTTCCAGAAAATATACAAAAAAGTTTTGTTCAATCAATTATGGGATTAGAAAAAGCAAAAATTTTGCAATATGGTTACGCTATTGAGTATGATTATGTTGATCCATTACAACTATCAAACACATTAGAAACCAATAAAATCAATAACTTATATCTAGCCGGACAAATTAATGGAACAACAGGTTATGAAGAAGCTGCTGCCCAAGGAGCGGTTGCTGGAATAAATGCATCATTAAAAGCATTAAATAGAGGCGAGTTTGTTGTATCAAGATCAGAGGCATATATAGGAGTTTTAATAGATGATCTTATTAATAAAGGCGTTACAGAACCTTACAGAATGTTTACAAGCAGAGCAGAATACAGACTTCTATTGAGGTCAGATAATGCTGATTTAAGATTAACTCCTAAGGGAATTTCAATAGGTTGTGTAAAAAAAGAAAGAGAAAGAAAATTTAAAAAAAAAGAATTATTGTTGAAGAAAATTGACAAAAAGTACAAAAATATAACATATTCTCCTAATAAACTTCTAAAATTAGGTATAAAAATAAATTTTGACGGAAAAAAGAGAAATATTTTTGATTTACTAGTATTTAAAGATGTTAATAGAAATAAATTGGAAAAAATCTGGCCCGAAATAAGACAAATACCTGACGATATTTTTGAAGAATTAGAAACTAAATCTGTCTATAAGGGTTATGTAGACAGACAACTTCAAGATATAAATGATTTGAAAAAGGATGAAGAATTAAAAATACCAAAGAATTTGGATTATAATAAGATACCCAATTTAGCTATAGAAGACTTAGAAAAATTAAATTATATAAAACCTAAAAATTTAGGAGAAATAACAAGAATTTCTGGCGTAACACCTGCTGCTGTAATTAATATTCTTAGATTTGTTAATAAAAAAGCTAATAAAAATTCAAAAAAAAAGTGGGCTATTTAACATATAACGATTTTAAAATTAAAACTAATGTTAATAAAGAAACACTAGATAAATTAAAAACATATCTAAAATTAATTAAAATATGGCAAAAAAAGTTTAACTTAATAAGTCAAAAATCATTCGATAATATTTGGGGAAGACATTTTTTAGATTCCTATCAAATTTTAAAATTATTAGGTAATAAAAATAAAATATTGGATATTGGAAGCGGCGCAGGATTTCCTGCCATTGTTTGCGCTATTTGTTCTAATAATTTTTTTTATCTTGTTGAATCAAATAAAAAAAAATGTGTTTTTTTAAATGAAGCTAAGAGAGTTATTAATATAAAAAATATTTCTATACATAATTCACGGGTAGAAGATTTAAAAATAATAAATAATTTTGATTATATATCTGCAAGAGCCGTTACTTCCCTTGATAAGTTAATAAAATATAGTCTTAGATTTTATAAAAATGATATGACTTGTGTTTTTTTGAAAGGAAAAACAGTATCTAAAGAAATTGAAATGGCAAAGAAAAAGTATGCTTTTTACATTAAGATGTTGAAAAGCACTACTAATCATGATGGAAGAATTTTAATAATAAGAAATATAAAAAAAAAAAATTTTTTTTGAATTATTACAATTATAATTATAAATAATGTCAAAAATAAAACATCCAAAAATAATTGCTGTAGCAAATCAAAAAGGCGGAGTCGGCAAAACAACTACAGCAGTAAATCTTGCTACAGCCTTGGTTTCTGTGAAAAAAAAAGTATTATTAATCGATCTAGATCCACAGGGGAATGCATCAACAGGGGTTGGTTTTGAACAAAGTAAAGACAGAAACGATATATATGATGTTTTACATGATTCGTCAAAAATATTTAATTCAATATATAAAACAAATATTCCTAATTTAAAATTAGTTCCATCAACTTTAGATTTGTCAGGAGCAGAAGTAGAACTGGCAAGGCAAGAGGAGCGAGAAATACGTTTAAAAAAAGCTATTGAAAAAGTAAAACAGAAATTTGATTATATTTTAATTGATTGCCCACCAGCTCTTGGGATACTTACAGTAAATGCTTTCACTGCAGCTGATTCAATAATAGTTCCTATGCAATGTGAGTTTTATTCTTTAGAAGGATTGAGTCACCTTGTGCATACAATTAACAGAGTTAAAAAAACATATAATCCTCATCTAAGTATAGAAGGATTAGTTTTAACTATGGTGGATAAAAGAAATTCTCTAACAGATCAGGTAACATCTGACATTAAAGGTTTTTTTGGAAAAAAAGTTTATAAAACAGTAATACCAAGAAATGTACGTGTTTCGGAAGCTCCTAGCTTTGGAAAGCCAGTTTTGATTTATGATTCTAAATGTAAGGGATCTCAGGCTTATCTAGGATTAGCTAAAGAATTTTTGAAACAAGAAAAAAAGAAAGCAGTTAACCAATAGTATAAAATGGTGAAAAAAAATAGATTAGGGAAAGGACTTTCAGCACTTTTAAGTGAAGATGTCGAAGATTTGGATGTAAGACAAGAACCAAGCGGTAAAAATTTAATTTCGATTAAT
>CAYXBD010000130.1:0-2641 GCA_964463275.1 uncultured Alphaproteobacteria bacterium
TGTGTCGATGCATGACGATATAATCCTTCTAGTTTAAGACTTATATTTAAAAGTTTAGAAATAGAATCATCGCTTTCCTGCATCTCTTTAAGTTTTTTTTCATTATTTATTGCATCATTTAAAGATATTGGATTTGCGGGATTATAGGGTATCATTTTAGCTATATTATCCACCTGATTATAAGGTAGTTGAAGAACTCTTCCGACATCTCTTACAACATTTCTAGATTGTAAAGTACCAAATGTTATTATTTGAGATACTTTTTTTTTACCATATTTTTTTACTACATATTTTAAAACATCGTCCCTTCTTTCTTGGCAAAAATCGATATCAAAATCAGGTAAAGTAACTCTATCTGGATTTAAGAACCTTTCAAAAAGTAAATCATATTTTATAGGATCTAGATTTGTAATTCCTAATGACCATGCAACAAGTGACCCGGCTCCTGACCCTCTTCCTGGACCAACAGGTATGTTGTTTTTTTTTGCCCAAGATATGAAATCAGCAACAATTAAAAAGTATCCTGAATAACCAGTTTTTTTTATAATACTTATTTCATAATTTAATCTTTCTTCATATTTATTCTCATTTAAAGAAGTATCTTTATTGTTTTTAATATTTAAAATTTTTTTATTTAAACCATTGTGAGATAATTTATAAAGTTCTTTATACTCATCAATTGATGAATTAAGAAATTTTGGCAATGATGGTTTAGTTCGTTCAAGCATAAAAGTGCATTTTTTTGCTATTAATAAAGAATTATTAATAGATTCGGGAATATCTTCAAAAATTTTTATCATCTCTGTGTTAGACTTAAAAGAAAATTCTTTAGAAATTGATTTTCTTTTAGGATTAGATAATTTTTCAATATTTTTTATGCACAACAACGCATCTGTTGCTTCGTGCATATTAATATCTGAAAAATAATTATTATTAGTAGCAACAATAGGAATATTAAATTTACTTGCAGAAGATAAAAAAAAGTTCTCAGTTCTTTTTTCATCCTCAAGTCCAGATCTGGTTAACTCAATGAAAAAATTTTCATTATAAATAGATTTAAAATCATTAAGTAACTTTTCAGCTGCTAATTTATTTTTGGAAAGTATGGATTTACCTATTGGACCGTTAACACCGCCAGATAAACATATTAATCCACTGCTATTATTTTTAAGATCATCTAAATTTATTAAATTATTTTCACTATTATTGTAAAATTTGGTCATTAAATTAATTATGTTTTTATATCCTTGGTAATCTTTTATTAATAATAAAATGTGAGAAGGTACTTCTAAATAATCTGTTTTTTTTAATTTTAGCTCAATTCCTAAAATTGGTTGAATACCATTTTTTTGAGCTTCCAAAGAAAATTCAAATGCTCCAAACAAATTTTGTTTATCTGTTAAAGCAATTGCTGGCATTTTACACTCCTTACATAAATTAATTATCTCAGTAATTCTAAAAGAGCTTTCTAATAAAGAGTAATTTGAGTATTGTCTTAAATGTACAAACGGTTTCATTAATTAAATAAGTTTACCTTCAGATAATTTTATTATTTTATCAAATTTTTTTATTATTGATAAGTTATGTGTAGCGACAATAAAAGATATTTTATAATGTCTAACTAAATCTTTAATAATTTTAATTACATTTTCACTATTTTTTTTATCAAGATTACCAGTGGGTTCATCTGCTAAAATTATTTTAGGCATGTTTGCTATCGCGCGTAAGATTGCTACTCTTTGTTTTTCACCTCCAGATAATTCTCTAGGTTTGTTATCTATTCTTTTAGATAGTCCTAAACTTGCTAAAAGTTTTATTGCTCTTTTCTTTGCGGATTTATAACTAGAACCATTAATTAACTGAGGAATAATTATATTTTCCAATGCAGAAAAACTATCCAGTAAATAAAAGTTTTGGTATATAAATCCAATATATTTTTTTCTTATTAAATTTTTTTTTTCTTGGGATAAAATATCGCATTTTTTTCCATTTATAAAAATTTCGCCATTTGTTGGGTTGTCCAAAAGACCTGCAATTTGTAATAATGTAGATTTGCCTGAACCGGATGGACCTAATAAACCAATACACTGTCCTTTGGATAATTCTAAATTTATTCTGTTTAAAGCAACTATATTTCTTCTTGGTTCAGTAAATTCTTTACTTATATTTTTTAATTTTAATACTGCTGACATTTTTTTTATTCTTTTCTAATTAAATCAATAGGATTATTTTTTGAAGCTTTCCAAGCAGGAATAAAGCTTGCCAAAAAAGATATAAAAAGACTCGTTAAAACTACATAAATAACTTCATTAATATCAATTTTTGCAGGTAAATTAGATAAAAAATATATTTCGGCAGAAAATAGTTCCGTATTTGTAAATTTTTCTAAAAAATTTCTAAGAGTGTTAATATTGGAAACGAAAAAAATTCCAAAAATTGTACCAAATAATGTTCCAAGAAAACCTATTGTTGCGCCATTCAAAAAAAATATTTTTAAAATTATACTTTGGCTAGCCCCCATTGTTCTTAAAATAGCTATGTCTACTTGTTTATTTTTAACAAGCATTATAAGGCTAGATATTATATTAAATGCGGCAACTAAAATTATTAAACTTAAAATTAAAAACATTACATTTTTTTC
>CAYXBD010000131.1:0-2629 GCA_964463275.1 uncultured Alphaproteobacteria bacterium
TTTAATGAATCTCTATCCTTTAAATCACCGTATACAATCTCAACATCTAAATTTTTTAAATTATCTAAAACACTTGATTGTCTCACCAGTGCTTTTACCTTATGACCTTTTTTTAAAAGCTCTCTTAAAACCGCTGCACCGACAAACCCTGCTGCTCCTGTTATAAGTGTTTTCATTTTTTAAAAAAATATTTTTCCAGAGGTAATAAAATAGTTAAATTTGCTAAATAAATAGAAAATATAGAAATAATTAATAATTTACCCATACTTGCAGTTCCAACATGTGATGAAAGTGATAAGACAAAAAAGGTGCCTAATGTTGTTAATAAACTAAAAACAATTGCTCGTGGCGTTGTACTATTTGCAAAATAATCATCTAATGTTTTAAATTTCTCAGTTCTTAAAATAGTTTGAATAGATGTTGCTGCACCCAATCCAAACAGTAAAGGCAATGCAATAATATTTGCAAAATTCAAATTAAGCCCCGATAAAGTCAAGAATAATAAAGAAAATAATAAAGCAGCAACTAAATTAATAAAAACTATAAAAACTTTTTTAAAATTTCTTAAAGTAAAAAATAAAAATAAAGTTGTTAAACAAATTGATATTATCATAGCCTCTTTAAACGATTGTAATATTGACCTGCCTGCCTCATACATTGTAAATGCCCCGCTAGAAATATTTGGTGCAATTTGAGATACAGATTCAACAAATTCTTTTTTATTATTTTGATCATCAAGGTTTTTAGAAGGTATAATTTCTAATCTATATGTTCTATGTGACTCATATTTTTTTAATAATTTACGGTCAATATTTGTGTATGAAATTTTTTCTGCTTTAAGACTTTCATTAAATTTTTTTATATTAGATTTAAAATATTTAAAGATTCTTGACTCAATTCCGAATACCACCTCCATTGGTTTTAAATATAAAATATGACCTTTCAAATATTTAATATACGAAGTATCAATTTTTTTTTTACTGGCTTTATCCTCAATATTTTTTAATAATTCAAAAATTTTATTTTGTTCTTCTTTCCATAGATCGTCTTTCTTTTTAAATAATTCGGGATCGGTTTCCCACTTCCTATATTTCCTATAACTACCTTGAGATAATTTAACTTCAGGAAAAAAAATCTTAAACTGATCTAAAATTTCTAATTTTTCATCTTGGTTTTTAGGAATAAGATCCTTAAAGTAAATTACTTCTTTTACTTCATCTAAGTTTGAAATCTTTTTTTTTAATTCATCAGCTTTGTTAATATCATCTGCTAAAACATCAACGCTATGCGGATTTATAGTTTTATCTTTGATCAAATCATTCATTGTTATCACAGAAGGGCTTTCTTGATTACGTAATTTCATTGGATCATTGTCAAATTGAATATTTTTTAAGTTAAATATAGAAAATAAAAGAAAAAAAACAGATAAAGTAAAAAAAATCTTAGCATTCCTTTTAAAGAAAGACATAAAATCTGCAAAATTAAAGTCTTTTAAATTATCTTTTGTATAATTGTCTAATTTTTGATTAGAAAACTTTTTTATTAAAATCAAAAAAGACGGTAAAAATGATAATGTTAAGAATAGTGAAATAAACATTCCTCCTCCAGCAATAATTCCGAGTTGTGCTAATCCACTAAAAGAAGTAAAGGCAAAGCTAAAAAAACCTATAGCAACAGCAATAGCAGTTAATAATAAAGCCTTTGTTATACTTTTATTTGTTGATAGCAAAAAATCTTTCAATTTTTTGCTAGAGAATTCATATGTTCTTAAAAGATAGTGAATTGAAAAATCAATTCCTAAACCAATAAAAAGCACTGCAAAAGCAATAGAGATTAAATTTAATTCTTTAAATAAAAATAAAGCAAAAGTAGTTGTCCAAATTAAGCCTATTACTAAAGTTAAAAAACTTGCTAATAAATAAAGAGAATTCCTAAAAGCAATTAGTAAAAGCATAAAAACTAAAATTAGTGAAATAGTTACTCCTATTTTTGCACCACCTCCTAAAGTATTTAGTTCATCTTGTTCCATTGGAACTACTCCAGACAATCTAACATTAGCATCATAATATTTATCTGTTCCTTCAATATTTTCTTCTAAAAAAGTCAATATTCTTTTTGCAGGATTGAATGTTGTGGCATCAAGTCGTGGTTGAATATGGATTATTTCTGTATAATTTGAACTATCATTATTAGAAAAAAGATCTCCCCAAACTATATAACCTTCATTTTCATTTTCACCAAGATGCTCGAATAATTTGTTAATTTTTTCTATATTTTCATCACTCAAATCTGCTGATAAAAAAAGATTTATAGTATCTAGAAAATTGTATAGAGATAAATCGTTAGAAAGTCTTGAAATAAAAGGCTGATATCTAGCCATATCATCTAATTTTTCTTCTAATTCTTCTTCTGATAGATACAAAAGTCCGTTTTTTTTAAAAAAATCTAATTCTCCTGGATAGAAAATATGATCGTATAAATAATCATTTTCGTGTTCATGAATTAATCTTTCATAAAGATCAGATGCTCTGTCTTTTACTTCATCACTTTTTTTCCCATTAACAACAACAATTATATTATTTGAAAATTGAGGAAACTCTTTATTAAAAACTATGTCGTTTTTTCTAAA
>CAYXBD010000132.1:0-2612 GCA_964463275.1 uncultured Alphaproteobacteria bacterium
CGTCTTTGAAATGAGGTATTACTTTTTCTGTAAACATTTTAATACTTTTCATACAATCTTCATGTTTTACTCCAGGAAAATTTGACCAAACTTGTAAGTTTTGTAAGTTAAGTTCTGATTTTAATTCTTTTATTTTATCAATAACATATTCTGGAGTTCCAAATAGCATGTTACGTTTATGAAGAAAATCATAGCTTAATAAATCTAATTTACCTTTAGTTACTGGCAACTCTTCACCAGGATCCATATGATTTCCTAAACCTCTCCAATGACAAACCCATTTCATATAATTTACCATATGTTCACCAGCTTTTTCTTTTGCTTCTTCCATAGTATCTGCAACAAACATATCTCTTACCAATGTAACACCTTCTCCAAGCTGGACATTTCTTTTCTCTCTCTCTGATTTTGCTTTTTGGTATGCTTCAAATTTAATTTTTAAAGCTTTAACAGTTGGGATCCACATAATGATATTTATTCCATTTTTTGCAGCCCATTCAATTGATCTTATCCCATCTACAACTTGATGAATTGGAGGGTGAGGTTTTTGATAAGGTTGAGGAACAACGCTTATTTTTTTTAATGTATTATTTTTTAAATCCATAAATTCTTCATTAGGAGGACTCATGTTATGTTGCCAAACAAAATCTGGAGCAGGGTAATTATAAAATTCCCCTTTATGAGCAAAGAATTTTTCGGTCCATGCTTTTTTTAATATTGTTAAAGTTTCTTCAAATAGTCTAAAATTTTTTGCTTGATCTTTTAAATCTGCTTCCACATTCATGTGAATTGCTTCTCGGCCATAAATTCCTCTACCAACTCCAACCTCAACTCTTCCTTTTGACAATTGATCAAGAGTTGCAATATCTTCTGCTAGTCTTATAGGGTTATGAAAAGTAATTATATTAGCAGCTTGTCCAATTCTAATATTTTTAGTTCTAGCCGCAGCATCTGTTCCCATCATCAAAGGGTTTGTGCAAGATTCCATTCCTTCATGATTAAAATGATGTTCGGTAAACCAAATAGAGTTCCAATTATTTTGATCACAATAAGTTGTTATATCTCTAGCGTTATCAAGAATTTCCGTATAAGGTTTTTTATTCCAATTAGTAGTGTTACAAAAATATCCAAACTTCATTAACTCTCCTTAAATATCAAAATTCAAAAGAACCTATCCCACTTTCGTATTTATTAAATTACGACGAGTTATGTATCACTTTATTTAAAAATTTATCAGAACCAATAAAGGTTGCAAGTAATTTGTTTTATTCAAAATATTAAATTGTTATTTTTTTATAGAAAAAATTTTTTATAGAAAATATAATTATATATATGCGCTCCAAAACCAAAGTGCTTATAACAGGTGCAAATGGGTATATAGGAAATTGCTAAATTCGGATTTTAGAAACAGTTGACTTCCATTCATCAAATGCCTTTGAAGATTTTAAGGGTAAAAAATTATAAATATTTTCAGGATTTTTATACAAATTTTCTATAAGACTTAAATTATTCTTATAACCCAATATTTCCATTTTAAAATAATCAAAGTAATTAAGAATAGAATTTTGAGAAATGCCCTCAGTTCTTGGAGACCATACAGCAGGAAAATCTAAGGTTTTATAACATAAAATTTGGCAAAATATAAAACTATAATTAAAATTTTTTAAATTTTATTATGAAGGTGGATTTTTATCTTTAGATCGAAAAAACAAGTTTTTTATATAAGATTTGGGGTATCTGCGAATATATGAATACCATGAATATTTTAAAAAATATTTAATTTTATTTCCTAAAACTTTGAATTTTAAATTCATGTACCATCCATAATAGATTTTTGTATTAAGGTTGTAGTCGGAAACAAATTGTTCAAAATAAATATTGTTTTTATAATATGAATTTCTCAACCATTTTATAGTCTCTTTTCCGGGTTTTCTATCGTTATCAATTTTAAGAATTTTAGATAAATTGAATATATTTATCATCTTGCATTTATTTATAATGGCTATACCAGTTAGAAAATTTTCATATAAGCCCCAATCCTTATTTGGATATTTTTTTAAAATTTTTTCATTTTTTAATAATATTTTGCTATCAAAGAAGAAACAATCCATCCCTCCACTTTCAATTCGATTTTTAATAGAAATTTTTTCATTAAAATCATTTAAATTCTTATAAGTAATATGTGGGTGTGATGTGCCAAAAAAATTATCACTCGAATTTTTTGAAATTTCAGAAAAAAAATTACTATCAAATATTACATCGCATGTTGTCCACATTCCGATCGAGTTTATGCACAAATTTATTTCTTTAATTAAATTTTCAGTTAAAACACTCATGGAAAATTTGTATTCTTCAGGTGTATTATGTTTATAAAAAACAGCATCAATTGGATACTTGGATATCTCAGTTTGAACATTTTTTTCCTTAAAAACTGTAATAATTAATTTAAAATTTTTATAACTTTGATTTACTAGAGAATTAAGAAACATTCTTTGGATTTTATCATTTTCAGATCCGTTAAAATTTCTAAAAGTAGTTGAAATTAGTATTTTTTTATTTTTATTCAAAACTTTATAATAATTGTATTAAATTGTTGTTTTTTTTTATGAACA
>CAYXBD010000133.1:0-2609 GCA_964463275.1 uncultured Alphaproteobacteria bacterium
TGATAATTGTATAGTTATATGTTCAATTGAAAACATCGATCCAATGGGTGTGCACACAGGCGATAGTGTTACAGTTGCACCGGCATTAACTCTAACAGATAAAGAATATCAGATTATGAGGAATGCTAGTTTCGCAATTCTAAGAGAAATAGGTGTGGATACAGGAGGATCAAATGTACAATTCGCAATTAATCCTAAAAATGGTGAAATGGTGGTAATTGAAATGAATCCAAGAGTATCAAGATCATCGGCGTTAGCTTCCAAAGCAACAGGATTTCCAATTGCAAAAGTTGCAGCTAAATTAGCAATTGGTCTGACATTAGATGAAATAAAAAATGATATAACCAAAAACACCCCTTGTTCTTTTGAACCAACTATTGACTATGTTGTTACAAAAATTCCAAGGTTTGCTTTTGAAAAATTTCCAGGAACCAAAAATACTTTAGGAACTTCTATGAAATCTGTGGGTGAAGTAATGGCAATTGGGAGAAACTTTTGTGAATCTTTTCAAAAAGCTGTTAGGTCTTTAGATAAGGGTTATGATGGTTTAATTAATGATAAAGAAACAAAAACAAATATAAATCTCCCTTCACCTTTGAGATTCTTTCAAATTGCCGAAGCTTTAAGGAAGAAAAAAAGTATTAATTTAATTTATAACAAAACAAAAATTGATAAATGGTTTTTAAGAGAAATTAAAAAAATTATTGATTATGAAAATTTAATTAAAAAAAAAGGAATTCCAAAAAAAAAAGAGGCAATTCTTTATATTAAAAGTTTAGGTTTTTCTGATAAAAGATTAGCTTTTTTAACCAAAAAAAATGAGAAAGAAATAAAAAATTTAAGAAAAAAATTTGATGTAAAGCCAGTTTATAAAAGAGTAGACACGTGTGCAGCTGAATTTTCTTCCTTAACGCCATATATGTATTCAACTTATGAAAAAATACCCAAAAGTATTGATAATTGTGAAGCTAAACCAACTAAAAAAGACAAAGTAATTATTATTGGTGGAGGACCAAATAGAATTGGACAGGGTATAGAATTTGATTATTGTTGTGTTCATGCTTCTTATGCATTGAGAAAAAAAAATATTGAAACAATAATGATTAACTGTAATCCTGAAACCGTTTCTACGGATTACGATACTTCTGATAGATTATATTTTGAGCCTTTAACGTCTGAAGATGTAACAGAAATTATAAAAGTTGAAAAAAGAAAAGGAAGGCTTTTAGGTCTAATACTACAATTTGGTGGTCAAACACCATTAAATTTAGCAAAGGATTTAGCAAAAGAAAAAATTAAAATTTTAGGAACTTCTTTAGATTCTATTGATATTGCAGAAGATAGGAAAAAATTTAAAAAAATAATAAAAGATATTAAAATAAAACAACCTATCAACTTAACTGCAAACAATATTAATGAAGCAAAAAAGTGCCTAAAAATAATTGGGTTACCCCTAATAATTAGACCTTCTTATGTTTTAGGTGGTAAAGCAATGGAAATAATTAACGAAAAAAAAGAGTTTTTCAAATATATTGAAAGAGCTCTAAAGGTTACAAAAAAATCCCCTTTATTAATTGATTCTTATTTAAAATCGGCTGTTGAGCTTGACGTTGATGCTATTTCAGATGGAAAAAAAGTGTATATAGCAGGAATAATGGAACACATAGAGGAAGCTGGAATTCATTCAGGTGATTCAGCGTGTGTAATACCACCATATACTCTAAATAAAGAAATAATTAAAAAAATTGAAGAACAAACAACAAAACTAGCAACTGCTTTAAAGGTTAAAGGATTAATAAATATACAATTTGCAGTTCAAAATAACGAAATTTATATAATTGAAGCCAATCCACGTGCTAGTAGAACTGTACCTTTTGTTGCAAAAGCAACTGGAATACCAATTGCAAAGATTGCTTCTTTAATAATGCTGGGAAAAAAAATAAGTGAATTTAAATTAAAAAAAAACAAATTTAATCATATTGCTGTCAAAGAGTCAGTGTTTCCTTTTTCTAAATTTGATGGATCTGATGTTATTCTAGGACCAGAAATGAAATCTACTGGGGAAGCAATGGGAATGGATTATAACTTTGGAATGGCATTTGCTAAATCTCAATTGTCAGCAAATGTAGATTTGCCATTAAAAGGTAATTTGTTTGTATCGGTTAAAAATGAGGATAAACAGTTTGTTTATGAACATGTTAAAAGCTTAAAAAGGCTTGGCTTTAAAATTTCTGCAACCAAAGGAACTGCAAATTTTTTAAAAGAAAAAAATATAGATTGTCTTTTAATAAAAAAAGTAAAAGAAGGAAAGCCAAATATTGTGAGCTTTATAAATGAAAAAAAAATTAATATTATTTTTAATACAACCAAAGGATCTAGTGCAATTAGAGATAGTTTCACTTTAAGACGTGCTGCAATTAACAATAAAGTTCCATATTATACTACTATGGCCGGTGCTAAAGCTGTAGTTGAAGCTATTAAAGAACTATCTAAGAAAAATTTGAAAATATCTTCTTTACAAAAATATTTCTTTAAAAGAAAAATTAATAGGTTAGTAAAAAGTGTCTAAAAAAAATTGTTGGATATTATCAGATAATTTAGTTGGGCAT
>CAYXBD010000134.1:0-2583 GCA_964463275.1 uncultured Alphaproteobacteria bacterium
AATGCTAATTTTTTATTATTTGATTTTTTCATTTCTTCCTTAAAGATTTTAATTTGTTTGTCCGCACTGGTTCCAACTTTACATATATTTTTAATTTTTTTTACTTCTGCTACACAATTTAATAATTTTGCATCTTTGTCTACTAAATCAATTAGTTCATCAGCCAAATGATTATAAGATACAAGTTTACTCTTACCAAAATCAACTAAACTTTTTTCAATACCGTATCTTTGTGCTCTCCATCTATTCTCATCAATTAACATTTTTGAATATACTCTCCATTTTTTATTTTCTCTTCTTAATCTACATGCCATATGAATAATACATAAATATATTGCTGCAATAGCAATGGCATCATTTAAAGATGTGCAGGTATCGCAAATTCTCATTTCTAATGTAGGAAATTTAACGTTAGGTCTTAAATCCCACCAAATAGTACTAGGGTCATCTAATATTCCACAATTTAATAAAATTTTCACATGCCTTTTATATTCATCATAACTGTCAAATTGTTCTGGAAGTCCTGTTCTCGGTAATTCATCAAAAATACTTACTCTGTAAGATTTTAAACCTGTTAGTTCCCCCCTCCAAAAAGGTGATGATGTGCTTAAAGCAAGCAAATGGGGTAAAAAATAAGAAATTTGGTTCATTAAATCAATTCTTAATTCATTATCAGGTATTCCAACATGAATATGCATACCGGAAATAACTAATCTTCTACCTACAATTTGAAATTTATCTGCTAAATTAAAATACCTTTTTTTTCGTGTGTGCTTTTGTGTCTCCCAATCAGAAAATGGATGAGTTGATACAGCAAGAAATTCAAGATCATATTTTTGGAGTATTCTGCCTACATTACTTCTTAAAAAAATTAAATTATCTTTTAAATCTTTAATTGACTTACAAACTTTTGTTCCAACTTCTATTTGAGATCTTATAAACTCTGGCTTAACTTGGCCTTTAAGTTTCTTTTTACAATCTCTCATCAAACCTTTTGGTGGATCTACAATTAACTCACCGTTGTATTTATTTACAACTAAATATTCTTCTTCAAGTCCTACTGAAAAAAGATTGTTTTTCATATTTTTTATTATCTCTTTTAAAATTCATTAATATATAAGTAATATTTACAAAAAAACATGTAAAGAAACAAAAAAATTACTATTTATAGATTAGTAATTCAATATTTTATATATATGAGAAGAATTAAAAAAGCTAAAATAATCGCTACCTTAGGACCATCAGCCTCAGATCTTAAAACAATAAAAAAACTTTTTTTTTCAGGTGCTGATATTTTCAGATTAAATTTTAGTCATGATGTGGCTTCAAAGCATATTAAAAGATTTAAAGAAATAAGAGCTTTAGAAAAAAAAGTAGGTAGGCCAATTGGTATTTTAATGGATCTTCAAGGGCCTAAATTAAGAGTAGGAAAATTTGAGAATGGCCCAATCTTCCTTAAAAATGGTAGAAAATTTGTTTTTGATTTAGATCCTACTCCAGGAAATAAGTACAGAGGTTTTCTACCCCACAAAGAAATTTTTAAAAAAATTAAAAAAGGAAATAAAATCTTGGTCGATGACGGAAAATTAACTTTAATAGTTACAAAAATAAACAGCAATTATATTGAAACAAAAGTAAAATTCAGTGGTTTTATATCTAGCAACAAAGGTTTTAACATCCCTAATTTAAAATCACCTTCTGTTTCATTAACAAAAAAAGATAAGGAAGACTTGAAACTAGCTTTAAAATTAGGGGTTGATTGGATAGCTTTATCGTTCGTTCAAACAGAAAAAGATATTTTAAATTTCAAAAAAATAATTAAAGGTAAAGCGTCTGTCTTAACAAAGCTTGAAAAGCCAAGTGCTTTAAAAAATTTAAATAAAATAATAAAAGTTTCTGATGCAATTATGATTGCTAGAGGTGATCTTGGAATTGAAGCTCCGCTAGAGTCGCTGCCAAGTCAACAAAAAAGAATTATCAATGCATGCAGACAAGCTGGAAAACCTGTTGTAGTTGCTACTCAAATGCTTGACTCGATGGTAAATTATCCAACACCAACAAGAGCAGAGGTTTCGGATGTTGCAACAGCTATTTATGATGGGACAGATGCTGTCATGTTATCAGCTGAAACTGCGATTGGTTTGTATCCAAAAGAATCCGTTGAAATGATGAATAAAATAATTGAGAAAGTTGAAACAGATCCTTTATATTTTAATATAAATGAAGTTAGGCATGTTAAAGCAGAACCAACAGCCGAGGATGCATTAACAGAATCCGCAAAATACGTAGCCAGAATTGTTTCTGCAAAAGCTGTTGTTACTTATACAACTTCTGGGTCAACTGCTTTAAGAGCTGCAAGAGAAAGACCTGATGTTCCAATATTAGGAATATCACCAAATTTAAATACTGCTCGAAGATTAGCATTGGTTTGGGGGGTGCACTGTGTACATACTAAAGATGCAAAAAATTTTAAAGATATGGTTTTAAAAGCTGGTAGGCTTGCTAAAAAAGAAAAATTTGCTTCTAAGGGTGATCGAGTTGTAATTACTGCTGGAGTTCCATTTGGTCACAGCGGAGCAACTA
>CAYXBD010000135.1:0-2579 GCA_964463275.1 uncultured Alphaproteobacteria bacterium
CTGGAAATAAAATCATATTAATATGTCCAATTAATAAAATTTTGTAAAATTTCTAAACCAATTTTTTGACTTTTTTCTGGATGAAACTGAGTCCCAATTATATTTTCTTCCCCAACTATAGCTGTGATTTTTTGATTATAATCGCATGTTCCTAAAATATTTTTTTTATCTTCACAAATAAAATTGTAACTATGAACAAAATATGATTCAAATTTTTTTCTTTTTAAAATGGGATGTTTAGAAATAATTTTTACAGTATTCCAGCCCATGTGAGGAATTTTTATTTTTTTATTTTTTTTAATTTTTATGACTTTCCCTTTAATCCAACCTAATCCTTTATGATTTCCTTTTTCTTTTCCTTCTGTAGCTAGAAGTTGCATTCCTATACAAATTCCTAAAAAGGTTTTTTTTTTTTGCAATACAATTTCATTTAAAACATCAATCATGCCAGGTATAGTTTTGAGACCACTCATACAATCAGAAAAAGTACCGACTCCTGGTAAGACTATTTTATCAGCTTTTAATAAATCTTTTGATTTAGAAGCAATAAAAATTTTACTTTTTTTATGTTTTCCTGCTAATTCTAAAGCTTTATAAGCCGATTGTAAATTTCCAGACCCATAATCTATTAAAGCAATTTTCACTTTTTTTTACAATTTACCTTTTGTTGAAGGAACTTTTCCTTTTTCTCTAGGATCAAAAGATATTGCATCTCTTAAAGATCTAGCAAGTCCTTTGTAACATGTTTCAATTATGTGATGATTATTATCACCATATAAATTTTCAATATGTAAGGTTAGGCCAGCTGCTTGAGAAAAAGCCTGAAACCATTCTTTAAATAACTCACTATCCATTTTTCCTATTTCCTTATTTGTAAACTTTACTTTCCAAATTAAATAAGGTCTGTTTGATAAATCTAAACTAACCCTAGTTAAGGTTTCATCCATAGGTATAAATGCCGTTCCGAAACGTTTAATAGATTTTTTTTCTCCTAAAGCTTTGGAAATCGCTTCGCCCAAAGCAATTCCTATATCTTCTGTTGTGTGATGATCATCAACTTTCAGATCCCCTTTTGCTTTTAAATTAATATCTATAAGACTATGTTTTGATAGTTGTTCTAACATATGATCAAGAAACCCTATTCCTGTTGAAATTATAAATTTACCTTTTCCATCAAGATTTATTTCAACTGAAATATCAGTCTCGCTAGTTTTTCTATTAATTTTAGATTTTCTCATTTTTTTTTAATCTATAGTCTTACATTTCAAGAAAAATACATTATTTATCCAATAGTAACAAATATTAATAAATTGTAATGATAAAAGAAAATTCAAACAATAATATGCATGGAACTACCATTCTGGCTATAAGGAAGAAAAATAACGTTGTAATAGCTGGAGATGGGCAAGTAAGTTTAGGAAACACTGTTATGAAATCAAATGCAGTAAAAGTTAGAAGATTGGCAAATAATAAAGTTATAGCTGGATTCGCTGGAGCCACTGCTGATGCTTTTACTCTTTTTGAAAGACTAGAAGGTAAACTAGAAAAACATCAAAATCAATTAACAAGAGCATGTGTCGAACTAGCTAAAGATTGGAGAACAGATAAATATTTAAGAAGGTTAGAAGCAATGATGGCGGTTGCTGATAAATCCGTATCATTGATCGTATCTGGAACTGGAGATGTGGTTGAACCTGAAGACGGGTTAATTGGAATAGGAAGTGGTGGAGTATATGCTTTAGCCGCTGCAAGAGCTTTGATAGAACAAGAAAAATTAAGCGCAGAAGAAATAGCAAAAAAAGCTATGACTATAGCGTCTAATATTTGTATTTATACTAACTCAAATTTTACAATAGAAAAATTATAAAATATGGACGATACAGTAAATAAAGATTTTGTTAATAAAAAAAAAGTAGAAGAAAAAAAAAACTATACTCCAAAAGAAATAGTAAAAGAGTTAGATAGATATATAATTGGTCAAAATGAAGCAAAAAAAGCAGTGGCTATTGCTTTAAGAAATAGATGGAGAAGACAAAGGGTTCCTGGGGATTTAAGAGAAGAAATTTTACCAAAAAATATTTTAATGATTGGTCCAACTGGAGTTGGAAAAACAGAAATATCAAGAAGATTAGCAAAGCTCGCAGAAGCTCCTTTTTTAAAAGTAGAAGCAACAAAATTCACTGAAGTTGGTTACGTAGGAAGAGACGTTGAACAAATTGTCAGAGATTTAATACAAATTTCTATTACAATGACACAAGATAAATTAAGAAATAAAGTTAAATCACAAGCACAACACAATGCTGAGGAAAGAGTTTTGAATGCTCTAGTCGGTAAAAATGCAAGTTTAGAAACTAGATCTAAATTTAGGGCTCAACTTAGAAGTGGTAAGTTAGATAAAAAAATTATAGAAATTGATCTTGTTGATAATCCAAGTGGTGGGGGGCTTCCTACTCTTGATATTCCAGGAATGCCTGGTAGCCAGGTTGGTATGATAAATTTAAATGAATTGCTTGGTAAAGGTATGGGACAAAAAAGAAAAAAGAAAAAAATGACTATCGAAAAAATATATAAGCCTTTAA
>CAYXBD010000136.1:0-2566 GCA_964463275.1 uncultured Alphaproteobacteria bacterium
GAAAAACAACATCTACACCAATTGGAAGCCCAGAACCCTCTGGATCAAATTCAAACCCAGCAAACATAAAGTTTGCAAGACCGCCATAATAAGGTGTCGAACCTTCAGAATATGCAATACTGTATCCAATTATACACCAAGTAATTGTTACAACACAGGTACCGGCAAAAACATGCATTAAAGTAGATAACACGTTCTGTTTTCTACTTAATCCACCATAAAACAATGCTACACCTGGAATTGTCATCAACAAAACCAAACATGTTGAAGTTAACATCCATGCATTATCACCTGCAATTTGCCCAGGTGTTGGTCCTTCATCAGCTAAAACCCCCAGCGGTGTTAACACTAACATCAACAATGGAAGAATTAATGATGAAACTTTTAAATTATTTAACATAGATTTTTACTCCTATATTATTTGTATCAATCTCTAGTAATTTTTAATGTGAGATAAACAATAATAATTTATATATTTTTAATTACATGAGATCGAAGACAATTGTTTATTTATCTCAGTTAAATAACAGCAATAATTGTGCCAAATTTAAAAAAAGCTAAATAAAATCTTATCCCGTATCACAGCGTTATAATTTTGGTGTGAAATAAAAATGATTCTTCATATTATTTTTTTTGTAATTTTTTAGTTAGATTTTTGAGCTTACCTAAAGTTTTATTTCCAACGTGGTGTTCTATTCCTTCGCTATCAAGTTCTGCGGTTTCTTTATCCAAACCTAATGCAATCAGGAAATCATAGACAATTTTATGTCTTTGACGGGCGTGAGTTGCAGTATTTTCTCCTTTTTCGGTTAAATGGATTGCTCTATAAGGTTTTGATGTTAAAAAACCTTTTTTTACTAATCTATTAATTGTTTGATTTACAGTTGCTTTAGAAATACCTAAGTGTTCTGCAATATCTACTATTCTGGCCTCTCCTTCTTTATTAATTAAATCACCTATTAATTCAACATAATCTTCTGCCAGTTCAGTTTCGTGTGCCTTTCTAGTGTGTATGTAAGATTTTGAATCTATTTTTGGATTTTTTTTAAACATGATTTTTCTTATAAATCTAACATTTTTTTTTTTTTAATAAAACTTGTAAAAAAAGTTAGTATATACTAACTTATTAAGTGAAAACTAATTAAAAAACTATGACAGAATTAATTTTATCAATAAGAGATAATTATTTTGATTTTTTTCGAAAATTAAATTTAAAAAAAACTTTTATATTTCTTTTATTTCTTATTCTCGTACTTAATCCAACAGAAGTGGGCTCTATATCACGTTTAGCTATGGCAAACGCATATTTGTCCGTTTCAGTTTATGTTGCAATAACTTTATTTATTTTTTTAAGATTAGAAAAATCAAAGAAATACTCTCTTAGTAATTTTTTTAAAAACAATCTAAAACTTCAAATACCAATTGCATCTCTTCTAGGCGCAATCCCTGGTTGTGGGGGTGCAATTATTGTTGTTACCCAATATTTGCAAGGAAATATTACTTTTGGTTGTTTAGTTGCAGTTTTAACTTCTACAATGGGGGATGCTGCATTTTTAATTTTAGCAAAAGAACCTCTGAATGCTTTTTTTATATTTGTAATTTGTATGATTATGGGATCTTTAACAGGTTTTTTAATAGATTTTTTTATTAAAAAAAAAATTAAAAATAATAATCCAAAAATTAATTTAAACTTAGAAGAAATTGACAATAAATTTCATTTATCTTTATATAAGCTTTGGTTAGTAATTTTTATTCCAGGATTTTTTTTAGGAATTATTAATCATTTACAAATAGCGCCTCCTAAAATTTTAAATTTTGATATAAATTATATATTTGGTTTTGCTGCTGCTTTTTTTTCAATTTTCCTTTGGACTATTAATCCATTTTCAGATAGAGCTATTTCGCTAGATAGATCAAGAGAAATTAATTTTAAAAGTATAGATTTAACTAATTTTGTAACTTTATGGGTTATAGCCGGATTTTTATTTTTTGATCTAGGTATTTATTTTACAGGATTAGATTTTAATAAATTATTTGATGTTATTTTACCACTCACACCTCTAATCGCAATTTTTGTTGGCTTTATTCCAGGATGTGGTCCACAAATTTTAACTGCAACATTATATTTAAATGGATATATTCCTTTTTCTGCAGAAGTTGGAAATGCAATATCAAACGATGGAGATGCCTTATTTCCAGCAATAGCAATCTGCCCTAAAGATGCAATTTTAGCTACAATTTATAGCGCTTTTCCAGCATTAATAGTTGCATATTCTTATTTCTTTTTTTTAGAGTATTAAACTTTTTTCAAGAATTAATAATTTTCTTTTTCTATATATTTTATTACAGTATCCGCCTAAATCTCCGTTAGAACATATAACTCTATGACAAGGTATAAGTATTAAAATAGGATTAGACAAACAAGCGTTTCCAATTGCTCTAGGACCCATTAAATTTTTTTTTTTAAAAACTTTTATTGATATATCTTTATAACTTTTTTTTTCACCCCACTTAATTTTTGTAATATATTTCCAAACTTTTCTTTGAAATTTTGTACCCGAAGGTT
>CAYXBD010000137.1:0-2565 GCA_964463275.1 uncultured Alphaproteobacteria bacterium
AATATTAGTCTAAGAGGAGTAGACACAGGAAGAAGTCAAAAGTTAACAATTATGGAAGATGGGGTTTTATCACAGCCAGCCCCTTATACAGATTTTTCAGCGTATTTCAATCCGACAACCGGTAATAAAGATGGTATAGAGGTATTAATGGGTTCTAGCCAAGTACTTTATGGACCAAGAACAACTGGGGGTGTCCTTAACTATCTAACCACTCCCATACCATCTAAAAGAAAAATTCATATAAAAACAACTTATGGAAATTATTTAGGAGTAATGGGAGAAGGTAAAAAAAGCATTGAAAATATGCAATATGGTGATGTTAGATCTCATGGTTATTATGGGGACACTTTAAATACAAATATTGGAGATATTGGTTTTTTATTTGAACTTTATGGAAGAGGAGACGGTGGTTTTAGAAATTTTAAATTTATAGAAAAAGGTCAATCAGGTTTTCATAAATATGAGCCAATGATGAAATTAAGTTATAAACCAAATACAAATTTAGATCAAAGTTTTGAATTAAAGGCGCAGCATATCAGAATGGTAGGTGATTTAGGATATGCCGGTGTTTCTAAAAATGATATTAATAATAAAGATCCATGGAAAGCATACGGGTATACACAAATGGATAGGATTTGGACAGAAAGAATGGCTGGCCATTTTAAATACAATGTAGAGGTGCCAAATTTTCATGATACAAAAATAACAACTACTGCTTATGCTTCAAAATTTCACAGAGATTGGGCTAAAGCAGCTGAGTATCACGCCAATACTAATCAAACAGATGGAGGAACAAAATTTTATGCTGCAGATACAGTATCAGAACTAGCAGACATAGACACCGGTGGAGCAGATGGAATAACTGTTGAAAATAAACATAATAATAGACATTACCGAGTAAGAGGTATGGAAATTAGAGCAAATAGTGGCTTAACTACAGATATAGGAAATATAAAATTAGATCACACATTTACATATGGTACACGCTGGCACTATGATTCGTACTATGATATGTCTTTTTATGACTATTATAATTTAGTTAATGGCAGAATGTATTGGACTTCAAGCACACTTAAAGAGGCAGCATCCTCAAAAGAATATAAAACTTGGGGAAGAGCATTATACATCCAAGATGCAATTGAATACAAAAATTTAACAGTTACACCTGGTTTTAGATATGAAAAGGTTGATGCTAAAAGAATAAGAAGTGGAACCTCAGGATTGCTCACTCAAGATGTTGAAGGGTTTTCTGGTGGGATTGGTTTTAATTACAAACAAAATAATAAATTAAGTTTTTTTGGTGGTGTACATCAAGGATCCTCCTTTCCCAAGGGATCGGACATATTTGCAACAGCAGATGGCGATACAGAAAACATGGATCCGGAAACAAGCTTTGCAAAAGAAATAGGTTTTCGTTATAAAAACCCAGAAAAAGGTTTTAATACTAAAGCTGCATTCTTCCACACCGATTTTGAAGATTTAATAGTAAGTAGTAATACAGGATCAGGAAGTGCGGTTACTCAAAATGCAGGAGAAGTTGTATCGTATGGAATAGAATTATCTGCTAGCTATGATCTTGGATATAAATTAGGAAAATTATATAATAATCCTTGGACATTAGCATTTACATATACAGAAGCTGAATTCGGAAATGATTCAAAAAATTCAGATGAAGAAAGTATTTATGCTAATGCTAAAAAAGGAAATGATCTTCCATTTATTTCCAATTATCAAGTAACTATAGGAACAGATTATATTAAAGGACCTTTCACTTTAGGTCTTCTTGGAAACTGGAGAAGTTCACAGTGGTCATCTGGTGAAAATATAAGTGCAACTGCTAATGATACAAGAATTGGTAAAATTCCTGCGAGGTGGGTGTGGGATTTAAAAGGAAATTTTAAACTAAATAATACAAATTATAGTTTTGGAATTCATAATTTACTTAATGAAAAATACATAGCTACATATCTGCCATTAGGACCCAGACCCGGAGCTCCGTTGGGTGTTCACTTTGGAATATCTGTAGATTATTAAAAGCACATTAACTTGATTAATTATTTTTTTTCTTTAAAAAAAGAATAATGAAAAAATTTTTCTTATTTATTTTCTTCTTATTTTTTTTTATAAAACCTTTATTAGCACATCACAAAGTCTATGGAGCTCGTGTTCATAAAGGAGATCGGGAGATATCCTGGAGGGGACATGTTGATTATGACAACAGAAGTAATAAAAATAAAGCTCATATCCATGTTGCTGAATTTGAATACGCTTGGACTGATAATTGGCAATCAGAAATAGAATTTTTTATGCGTGATAAATATGAAAATAATTTTCGCTGGTATAAAACAGAATTTCAAAATCAATTAGAAGTTATAGAAAGAGACACATGGGCCGCTGCTTTATATTTTTCATATAATTGGGTTAGAGAAAAAGGAGATGCATCGGAGATTGAATACAAAGTGCTACTAGAAAAAGATCTTTTTGGTGCTAGAAATATAATAAATTTTGTTTTTGAAAATGAATTCGGAAGTAAAGCAAAAGGGAGTACGTCATTTAAGATATCAT
>CAYXBD010000138.1:0-2551 GCA_964463275.1 uncultured Alphaproteobacteria bacterium
TTATTTGTTCATTAATTTTATTGTCTAATAGTAAAATATTATTTTGGATATTGGGAATTGGCATTGGATTGTTTATTGGAGGATTGCAGTCAACAAGTAGATCTTGTATGGCAAGATTATCAAAAAGAAACGATCAATCTAGAATGTTTGGTATATATGGTTTATCTGGAAAAATAACAGCATTTCTAGGTCCTTATTTCATTGCTCTACTAACAACTACTTTTAATAATCAAAAAGCAGGATTTGTTAGTATTATTATTTTTTTTATTTTAGGTTATTTAATAATTAGAAATTTAAAACTTCCATATCATTCTAAGTGACCAAAAATTTGATCAACAATAGTTTTAATTGATAATCCCACGGTCTCATCTCGTAGGTTTGTATAGTGATAATAATCGGATAATCTGGAAAAAAGAACATTATATTTAACTAGCATTCTTTTTTTTTCATCATTATTTGAAAAAACTCCTGCATTATAACCTTTGATAAAAACTTTTTTACTTTGATTATCTAATTTAATCCAGTCATGCCCAGTGTAATTAAATATCTTAAAATTATTTTTAATTATTAAATTCTCTAAATTATTAATTAATAACCCCTTTTTATTACAAATTTGAGAAAAGAAATTATCAAATTCTTTATCATTAAATTTATTTAACTTTTCTTCTTCTTTAACTTCCCAATTCCACCCTAAAATAAAGGCTAAAACAAAAAGTTTTTTTTCCTCTAAATTCCATTCTTTTATTGAACAAAAGTCAGAAGTTTTTATTTCATTATATTTTTTATCAATAAATTCTTCATCTAATTCATTTGCAAATAGTGTAAAACAAAGAAAAAAAATTAAAAAAAAGGAGTAAAAAATATTTTTCATAAGTTTTTTTAAAGTTATAATCTTAAATAAGATGCTTAAACTTTTTAAAATCTCAACACTTTTATTATTTTTTTCTTTAATGAACACTAACTTTCTCATTTCTGAAGACTTAAACGAAAGAATAACAAAAGCTGAAAAATTAGTTAGCGATGCAGAAGATGCATTTGCTATTGGATCAAAAGGTCATTTTGAAAGTTTAGAAGAATTATTAGAAGTAAGAAAAAAATTAGTTAAAGCAAAAGATATGTTGTCAGAATTAAAAAAAATCGAACCAGACAAAGCAATCAAAATTTTAGATGAACTTGAACCTTTAGCAAAATATATAATTGAACACTCAGGACTCGATCCAAAACATTAAATATAAGTTTTAGTAAAAATCTTTAGATTTTTTATAAGAAACTGTTCTTTTTCTAAAAGTCTTTTTTTTGATTGAATAGCTAGTAGTAGTCTTTTTTTCGCACCTAAAGAATTTTTATAAAAAAAATTTAAGTTATTCTCGTTTTCATAGATTGGATCTAATTCATTATTTTTTGTTTTAAAATAAAAATCTTTATAAATTTTATATGTTTCAAAATGATTTCTTAAAGATTTGCATAGACCATTCTCATAAAAAGCAAAATCTTTAACAATATAGTATGCTATTACTGAATATAAGCGATCGTCTTTTATAGAATCTAAAATCTTTTTTACATTTTCTAAAGATTGTTCTGGAGTGTAAATTGTTTCAATAGATCTGCTAACTTCGATTCCTAAAGAATTATCTAATTGTTTTTTTTTATTAATCGATTTATCAGGTTCATCAATTCCAAGCTTTTCTTTTCTAGTTTTTAATAAATTTTCAAAATCAGCATCTTTGCAACTTGATAAAGCATTATTAACAATAACTTTTTGTTCTTGATTAAGATCTAAAATTGATGCTTCCTCAGAAAACAAAGGTTTTATAATTAAAAATAAAAAACTAAATAAAAAAAAGAAATTAAATTTGAGGTTTTGCATAACCTTCGTCCATTGCAGATTTATTAAATAAAACAAAAGGACCATCAATTTCATCTTTTACTAAAAAACCTAACCACATTCCAGATGCCCCATGCCCTGGTACACCACAAAAAACAGAATATTTTCCAATAGTATAATCATCTCTATTTTTTGCTTTAAATTTTACATCTTCATTGCAAGCAAGACATCCTTGAGCAGGCCCTATACTATAACCTCTTGCTATTGCAACTAATTGTTCATCTGCTTCTTGAGGAATACTATTTGGATCAAACATTTTAATAACTGCAATACTGTGTCTATAATTTCCATCTGGATTAACAAACTTTAAATTAACATCCCATCCTTGAGGCACAACTAAACTTGCTGAACCGTTATAAAAGCCATTATAATTCCAAGACCCATTATTCCCGTTATATGCAGATGTTAAGGTAAAAGTAACTAATTTATTTGAGCTATCAACTACCATCCATGAAGGAGTTATTTTTTCTCCAGAAGCATGGTGTTCAGCATTTAAAGAATTGAAAAAAAATAATGTAATTAAACAAATAATATAAAAAAGCAATTTTTTTAAAAACATTTTATATCCCTTTTAAAAATATAGGGCACCTTTTTAAAAAAAAAGATGCCCAATAATATCTAGACTTTAATTATTAGTCTACTGTAAAAACAAGAAGGTTGTCCCCA
>CAYXBD010000139.1:0-2539 GCA_964463275.1 uncultured Alphaproteobacteria bacterium
TGAAATTCAAAACTTAACTGTTCATTTGGTCTTTCAGATAAAATATGCAAATAAGATCTTACAGACCAAAAAAATTTTTTTGCTTTACTAAATGACTCAACTGAATTTTTATCTAATATTTTATAGTTAATTAGATTATTTAAATTTTTTATTTTGTAAAAAAATTTTCCTATCCAATCTAAAGTTTGTAAATCTCTTATGCCACCTTTTCCATTTTTAACATTAGGTTCTAACAAGTACGTTGTATCTCCAGTCTCATTCAAACGCTTTTCTCTTTCTAAAAAGATTTCTTTTATAAATTTTTTTCCATATCTTTCAATGATTTTATTTTTATATTGTTTCATTAAACTTTTGTAGATATTTTTATTACCAACAATAAATCTACTTTCTAAAATAGAAGTACAAACATCGATTTCTTTTTTACTGTACAATATACACTCGTGTGGTGTTCGTGTAGCATAACCTACTCTTAATCCTAAATTCCAAAGAGTGTGTAGTATGGGTTTTACAAAATTTTTTAAATTTTTTTTATTTTTTAAAGAGTGTAGAAAAAGAATATCAATATCAGAATGAGGTGCTAATTCTTTTCTTCCAAATCCACCGGTTGCAATTATAGAAAATTTAAAATTTTTAATATTTTTTTTAAAATGTTTTACATTTTGTTTATAACATTTATAAATAATTTCATCTAAAAGAATTGAACGTCTATTAACCAATTTCAAACCATTGATGTTTTTTTTGAAATTTTCTAATAATTTTTTATTCCTTATTTCGTATAAATTTTTTAATTCAGTAGTAAATAAGCTTGGATTTGAAATTGATTTTTCTTTATTAACTTTAAACAAATATTTTTTAAACTTTAGATCTTTTAATAGATAAACCATAAATCTTAAATCTTTTCAACAATTCCTTTATACTTTGTTTTTACTGATTTTTCAGTACTAAAAGCAGTGTAATAAATTTTTTTCATTTATGTCATAAAACTGTAATGAAAAAATGTTGAAATTTAAACTGGTATTATATTATTTTAAAATTTATAGGCATCATATATGAAAAAACTTACTAAATATTTTTTAACTGCCATAACAATATTATTAACAACTACGATAGCACAGGCTCGTGATCAAATAAGAATCGTTGGTTCGAGTACTGTTTATCCTTTTGCAACAGTAGTTGCAGAAAAATTTGGTATTTCAACTAAATTTAAAACTCCTGTTGTTGAAAGTACAGGATCAGGCGGTGGTTTAAAAATATTCTGTCAAGGAATTGGTCCTAGATATGTAGATATTACTAATGCTTCTAGACGTATTAAAGGTAAAGAAATAAAAAAATGTGCTGAAAACGGTATAACTGAAATTACTGAAGTTAAAATTGGTTATGACGGTATTGTTATAGCAAACTCTAAGAATTCTCAACAAATGAAAATTGACAGAAAACATATTTGGTTAGCTCTCGGTAAAAATGTTATGATTGATGGAAAAATTATTGCAAATCCGCACAAAACTTGGAAAGATATAGATCCATCACTTCCTAATCAAAAAATTGAGGTTCTTGGTCCTCCACCAACTTCCGGAACACGAGATGCGTTTGCGGAGCTCGCATTAGAAGGTGGTTGTAAAAAATTTGATTCAATCAAAGCTATGAAAAAAACTGCTAAAGAAGTTTTTAAAAAGCTTTGCCACACTATTCGTGAAGATGGCGCTTATATCGAAGCTGGAGAAAATGATAATTTAATCATTGCAAAATTAGAAGAAAATCCTAAAGCTTTTGGAGTTTTTGGTTATAGTTTTTTAGACCAAAACAAAGATAAACTTCAAGGCTCGATTGTTGAAGGTAGCATTCCAACTTTTGAGAATATTTCTTCTGGTAAGTACTCAGTTTCTCGTTCTTTATATTTTTATATTAAAAATGCACACGTGAATAAAATTCCTGGTATTAGTGAGTATGTTGCTGAATTTACTAGTGAAAAATCATTTGGAACCGGCGGTTATTTACAAGAAAAAGGTTTGATACCTTCTCCTGATGCTGAAAGAGCTGAAGTAAGAATAAATGCCTTAGGTCTATCACTAGCATGGCTATCTGATTTTAATTAAAAATCAATTCTCCAATTTAATTGGAGTACATCAACTTTATCAGATGCATTTGTTGTATCTGAAAAGTTAAACGTAGCTTTATAGTATTCTATTTGAACACTATGATACGGATTAAAGAAATAATTAAGAGTAAATGTATGGTCTACTATATCGCCTCTAGTTTTATTATTAGCAGCATCCGCATAATCTTGATAACCATAACGATATGCAATCATGGTGGCATTGTTAGCTTTAATTCTTTCATATCTACCTTTATTAGGATTATAAGCTCTCATTCTTTTACCTTGTCCAAAAGGTAAAAAATAAGAAGCAGTAACATAATGTGACCATGCGCTAAAATCGTATTTCGCAGCAGTAGAAGTACAAGATCCGCCTGTTAAAGCATTTCCAGCACATCCATCTATATCCATCCACATTCTTTCGTATTGAACATCTAATGGACCTTG
>CAYXBD010000140.1:0-2532 GCA_964463275.1 uncultured Alphaproteobacteria bacterium
ACTGGTTCATGAACCGATTTTCTTTGAATGATGCCTGGAGCTTTAACTTCAAGTCGACTTTTCTCTTTTGATTTTATATCACCTTTACCATCAATTGGATTTCCTAATCCATCAACAACTCTACCTAATAATGATTTTCCAATTGGCACTTCTAGAATTTTTTTTGTTCTTTTAACAACATCGCCTTCTTTAATATTCCTATCATCACCAAAAATAACAGCGCCTACATTATCCTGTTCTAAGTTAAGTGCCATGCCTTTTATTCCTCCTGGAAATTCTATCATTTCACCAGCTTGGACATTCTCTAAACCATAAACTCTAGCAATACCGTCCCCGACGGATAAAACTTGGCCTACCTCAGAAACATCTTGCTTTAGATCTAAGCTTTTTATCTGCTTCTTTAAAATATTTGATATTTCAGATGATTTTATATTCATAATTTTTTTAAAATTAATATTATCTTAATAAATTTACAATTTTATCAAGTTTAGATTTTGCCGAAAAATCTATCATTGTACTTCCAAGTTTTACAATAAATCCTGATATTATATTTTTATCTTCAATAAAATTAATTTTGGTTTTCTTTTTTACATCTGATTTTAATTTATTTTTTATATCACTTATATCTTTTTTTGAAATTTTATTTGGCAATATTAAGTCAATTTTTACTGTATCTTTACTTTCAGATGAAATTTCATTATAAAATCCAATAATTTTATCAAGTAAAACTAATCTTTTATTAAATGCTAATAAAAATAAAAAATTTTCTGTAATTTCATCCATTTTCAAAATTCTAGAAATTAATTTAAGTATTTCTTGATGTTTTTTTGGAGTAACAAGTGGTGAAAAAATTATTTTTTTGAATTCTTTGTTATTTTTTATTAGTTCACTTATTAAAAATAAATCTTTTTTTATTTTGGTGTTTTTATTTTGTTCTAAACTAAGATCGTATAAAGCTTTTACATATCTTTTTACTACTTCATCGCTTTGGGTACTTATCATAATTTTCTAAAAAAAAAAAATCAATGAATACATTACACCGGTTTTTAGTTCTTGCAAGATTATAAAAGTAAAAAAAAACTAAGAAAAATTATATGGATCAATATCTATAGATATTTTTAAATCAAATGGAATCTGAAATTTTTTTAACCAATTTTTTACAAATTTTTGAATATTTTTACCCCTTGAGCATCGCACTAAAAATCTTTTTCGGTGCTTTCCTCGTAAATATGAAATAAAAGGAGGGGCAGGTCCTAAAACTTCAAATTCATTTGATGATTCTATACTTGCTTTCATTTTTTTACAAAAATTATTTAGTTTCTTTTCATTTCTTGATATTAGCATTAATGAACATAATTTTTTAAATGGTGGTAGTCCAGATTCCTTTCTTGTACTTAATTCATCTAAAAAAAAACTACGTAAATCAAATTTTTTTATATTTTTTAAAATTACATTGTCTGCCATTGTAGACTGAATCAAAACTTTACCTGATAATTTTGATCTACCAGAACGTCCTGAAACCTGAGTTAATAATTGAAAAGTTTTTTCTGCTGCCCTTAAATCTCCTCCTATAAAGCCAAAATCTGCATCTACCACTACTACTAAGGTTAATTTTGGAAAATGATGACCTTTTGCTAATATCTGAGTCCCAATTATCACATTAATTTCTTCTTTCTCAAATTTTCTTAGTATAGTTTCACCTTTTTCTTTTTTTTGCATTACATCGCTAGTAAGTATTTCAATATTCAAATTTTTATTTAGATTTTTTACTTCTTCATAAATTCTTTCTACTCCTGGGCCATAAAGAAAGAAATCGCATTTCTTTTCAGTTTCTTTACAAATATTTTTGTTACCTTTCAGTAAACTTTTATAACCACAATGATGGCAAATTAAATTATCAATTTTTTTATGATAAACCAAGCCAACATCGCAATTTGGGCATAATATTTTCTTGTTACAAGAATTACAAAAAACAGAAGGAGCAAATCCTCTTCTGTTTAAAAAAAATAATGCTTGATTCCCAGATTCGATTGTTTTTTTTAATTCTTTATGTACTTCGTTTGACAACCACATTCCTTTTTCTGGAGGTGTTTCAACTAAATCTACAATTTTAATTTCAGGAAGGCCTGCTTTGCCAAATTTTTTTTTTAGTTTAACCACTTCGTATTTTTTTTCTAAAATATTTAATTTTGTTTCAATAGATAATGTTGCAGAACATAAGATAATTGGAATATTAGAAATTTTCGCACGAACCACTGCCATATCTCTTGCATTGTATATAGTTCCTTCTTCCTGTTTAAAACTTTGATCGTGCTCTTCATCAATAATAATTAATCCTAGACTTTTAAAAGGCAAGAAAAGAGCGGATCTGGCCCCAACTATGATATTAACTTTTCCATTATTTATAGAATTCCATATTTTAATTTTTTCACTTAATTTAATATCTGAATGCCATAATAATGGATTAGTTTTAAATCTTTTTTTAAACCTATCAAACCATTGAGTTGTCATTGAAATTTCAGGTAAAAGAAC
>CAYXBD010000141.1:0-2523 GCA_964463275.1 uncultured Alphaproteobacteria bacterium
TTTTTTTTAAAACTTTGGTAAGTTCTTTTACAGCTTTTAATAAATTTTTTAATAATTTTTTATCGTTTAAATCATCAGTCATTTTTTTTTAATAAATTTTTAATTGCCATAACTGCTAAAATATAGCTATATGAGCCGAAACCAAAAATAACACCATCTGCTACTTCAGAAATATAGGATTTTTTTCTGAATTCTTCTCTTTTATGAATGTTAGATAAATGGATTTCAACTATAGGAATTTTTATTGCTTTCAAAGCATCAAATATAGCAATGGAAGTATGAGTATAGGCTCCTGCATTTATTAATAAGCCACTATAATTGTTTTTCATACAACTTTGTATCCAGTTAATCATCTCCGATTCCTCATTACTTTGTTTAAATTCAAGTTCTAAGTTATTGTTTTTAGCAAACTCATTAGTTTTAGATTCAATGTCTTTGAGTGAGTTTTTCCCATAAATTTCAACTTCTCTTTTGCCAAGTAAATTTAAATTAGGACCGTTTATTACTAAAATTTTATTCATTTTAAGAAATAAATACTATAAATTAAAAATTTAATTTTACCATATAACTTCTTTTATTATTTTCTATTTTTATTATTCAAATTAATTTTTTCTTCTAAAATAACTAATTTGGTCCATGTTTCTGAAGTTTTTGATGTAATCTTTTTAGCTCTTTGGATAAAACTTAAGGCCATTTTATCATTACCTTTCAAATATGCCGAATATGCTGAAGCATATCTCGATTCACTCATTTGTGAATTTTTTCCGTATGCCACTGATAACAAGTACCATAATTTGTTATTTTCAGGTTCATTTTTTTGTGCTTTTAAAAGTATTTTAATAGATTGATTCAAAGTATTTTTTGAATCAAGATTTAATAAAGTGTGGGCTAATTCAATTTGTATTAAAGGATCGTTTGGTATTAATTTATGTACAATTAAATAGTTTTCTAAAGATTGTTTTAAAAAACCATTTTCACGCAGCATTTGCGCTTTTAATTCATAAAAATAAGGATTTGTTGGATATTTTTTTATTAATTGGTCCATTAATTCATTTCCTTTTTTTAAATTAAACAATTTATAATTAGCTATGGCGTAACCATAATTTTTTTGATCATCATTGAATTTAGGATTGTCTTTAATTGTATTAAAAGCATTTTCCGGATCAATAAAACTAATTAATTTTACCTGAACAAATTTATATTTTTCATCAACAGTTAGTTCAGATGGAGTTATATTATTAAGTTTTTTTTTAAAATTGTTCTCACAATTTTCATTTTTAGCTGCATTTTTTGCATCTATTATCCTATCACGTGTCAAAGGATGTGTTTGTGTATAAGCATTTTGTCTATGATAAGGATCCATGCTTTCTAAAAGTTCTAGAAAACTGATAATACCACATAAAGATTTTCCACTTTTTTTTAAAAAAGAAAACCCCGCCTGATCAGCAGAACCTTCTTGTACTCTAGTAAAATTTAACAAAGAACTCCCTGTTGTTGACATCGTGCCACCAGCTATAGCAGCAGCAGCATTTGGATCACCTGTTAAAGCCTGTACAGCAATTCCTCCTATAAGACCAGCCAAAAGAACCGCTCTACTTTTTTCAAGTTGTTGGTAAATTTTAATGTGGTGCCTTCCTGTTATATGACCAAGTTCGTGAGCAATTACACCTTCTAATGCGTTTACATTTTTCGAGTTTACAATCAAACCAGAAAAAATAAATATTTTTTGACCTGGTGTAACAAAAGCATTTAACTGCTTATCATTTACGATAAAGATTTTTAATTTTTCTTTATCTTGATTAGCTGCTTCTGCAATTGGAGCAACAATTTCTTTTATTGTATTTTCAATTTCTGAATCTCTAATAAATGCCGATGAATTAAATGAAATAGATAATAAAAAAAATAATAATAATAAAAACTTTTTCATATAGATTAATAGTATATTTTTTTTTTATTTTTTATGTTTAAATTTTTATCAAAAAGAGGGCAAGTATCAAATTTTATAGTAATGGATTTATTTGAAGAAGCCCAAAATTTAACTAAAAAAGGAAAAAAAATTATACATTTTGAAGCTGGTCAGCCAACAGCAAAACTACCAAATTCTGCATTTAAACAAGCTTTGAATAAGATTAAAACAACAAATGTAAGTTATACCAATCCTTTAGGTTTAGATTTGTTAAAAAAAAAAATAAGTAATTATTATTTAAAAAAGTATAAAACCAAAATAGACCATAAAAAAATTATAATTACTTTTGGTTCTTCAGGTGCTTTTATATTGTCTTTTTTAAGTGCTTTTGATAAGGGAGATACTATTGGTGTTACAGTTCCAAATTATCCTGCATATAAAAATATGATTAAAGCTTTTGACCTAAAAATGAAACCAATTCTTTGTAACTCAGAAAAGAATTTTGAGTATAATTTTAAAAGTATTTGTAAATATAAAAATCTAAACGGATTACTGATTTCCAATCCACTTAATCCAACAGGAGCAGTTATAAAAAAAGAAGAAATAAAAAAAATTTC
>CAYXBD010000142.1:0-2506 GCA_964463275.1 uncultured Alphaproteobacteria bacterium
TCTCATGGTATTATTGCTTCAATATCTCCTTATACTGGAAAATTTCTTGGTGCCATTAATGTTAAGTCTGCCGCAGATAATCAAGCAATCGTATCAAACGGAACTATTTTTTTTCTAACGGCAAAAGGAGATTTGCTAGCATATAAATAAAAGAGAAAAATGTTAAAAAGAATTAAACTATGTTTTATTGGCAATCCAAATGTTGGAAAGTCTACATTAATTAATAGATTGCTAGGTGCTAACAAGTTACAAATAAGCGAACATCCTGGAACAACAAAAAATATTATTGAAAAGAATTTAATTTGGAAAGAAAGAGAATTTACCCTTTTAGATACTGCCGGCGTATATAAAAAAAAAGATTTTAGTTTTAGTCTTTTAACAAAAGCAATAAAATTTTCAGAAATAATTATTTTAATTTTAGATTCTTCAATTGATAAATTAGATAAGATACATAAAAAACTAGCATCATACACATTAAAGAATGGTAAAGGATTAATAATTATTTTTAATAAATGGGACTTAATTAAAAGTAAAAGAAATAAAAAAAAAGAATTAGAAAAATTTGTAAAAAAAGAGTTACCTCAATTTGATCAAAAAGAACTTTTATTTATTTCTGCACTTAGAGATGAAAAGTTTGCAAAAATATTTGAATTTTCAATTGAAATAAAGAAATCCCTTAAAAGTCAGATGACAACTTCAAATTTAAATAAGTGGCTTAGAGATATTATTAAATTTAACCCACCAATTAGAATTAGAGGAAAAGAAATAAAATTCAAATATATTGTTCAAACAGATACAGACCCACCAACATTTAAAATTTTTTCAAATTATCCAAATAAAATAAGAACTTCTTATAAACGTTTTCTAGAAAGGAAACTTAAATCGAACTATAAAATAGATAATATACCTATTTTTTTGAAATTTTTAGCTAGCAACAATCCTTACCAAGAAAGAAAAAAATAATTCTTTTTTTTCTTTTTTTTTCTAAATATTTACGTTACTCAAGAATGATAATTGATCAAATTTTGATTTATCTAAAGCTTTATCAATTGGGATAACAGGATAATCCCCAGTAAAACAGTGATCGGTAAATTGAGGTGTGTCTATATTTCTATTTTTACATCCCATTGCTCTATATAATCCTTCAACGGATAAGTAACTTAACGATTTAACCCCGATAAATTTTGCCATATCTTTAATATCTTTTTTTACCGCAGCTAATAACTCATCTTGTTTTGGAGTATCTACCCCATAGCAATCGGGATGAATTATCGGAGGACTTCCAATTTTCATATGTATTTCTTTTGCCCCTGCATTATTAAGCATTTGCACTATTTTCAAACAAGTTGTTCCTCTTACTATTGAGTCATCTATAAGAATAATTTTTTTCCCCTTTATACAATTACGATTTGCATTATGTTTTAATCTAACTCCAAATTGCCTAACTTGTTGTGCTGGCTCAATAAAAGTTCTTCCAACATAATGATTTCTTATTAATCCTAATTCAAAGGGTATTTTAGATTCTTCAGCAAACCCTATAGCAGCGGGCATACCAGAATCTGGAACTGCGGTAACAATATCAGCTTTAGTTTTAGATTCTTTTGCAAGTTCAATACCAAAATTTTTTCTGCATTGATATATGCTTTTTCCCCCTAGTTCACTGTCTGGTCTAGAGAAATAAATATACTCAAATATATCTGGTCTACATTTTACTTCTGGAAAGGGCTTTATACTTTTAATTCCTTTGTTTGTTATTATTACAATTTCACCGTTTTCTATTTCTCTTATAAATTTTGCTCCAATTATATCTAAAGAACATGTTTCAGATGTTAGTATTGGAGAACCATCTAAATCACCTAAAACTAACGGTCTTATTCCAAATGGGTCACGAACACCTATTAATTTTTTTCCAGTCATTACAGCTAAAGAATAACCGCCTTGGATTTGAAATAATGCATCAATAAGTTTATCTACAAAATTTGTTCTTTTTGATCTAGCAATAAGTTGAATTATTATTTCTGTATCAGAAGTACTTTGAAAAATTGAACCTTTATCTACTAATTTATGTCTTAATGATAAACTGTTAGTTAAATTCCCATTATGCGCAATAGACAATCCTCCACTTGCCAAATCAGCAAAAAAAGGTTGTACATTTCTTAAAAAAGTTTTTCCAGAAGTTGCATATCTATTATGACCAATAGCGTATTTACCAGGTAGTTTATTTATAACATCTTTTTTTGTAAAATTATCTCCTACTAAACCTAATCTTTTTTCAGAGTAAAAATTATTTTCATTATGTGTTACTATTCCGCATGCTTCTTGACCTCTATGTTGAAGGGAGTGTAAGCCAAGAGCAGTTATTGTAGCTGCATCATCATGATCGAATATACCAAATATTCCACACATAAATTTAATCTATAGAGCTATAATATATTTGTATGATATTTCTCAAGTTTCAAGTAATCATATCATTATTTAAATTAAATTCTAAAAATTTTTTCTTAAA